>JARDZI010000125.1 GCA_029240935.1 Clostridiales bacterium | reverse complement strand
GGTAATATTGGGATTATTCTTATAGTTATATATATTATTTCTTTTCTAAAAAAAGAAGAAAATAATAGAAGAAATGTGATGAAAATCATCATAGTTTTAGTTTTCCTTATTATGGTTTTTACAAAAATGTCTACTCAACTATCCAGTATAACTAACAAAGTAGATAAATATCAATTATGGATTTATACTCAATTTGGGAAGAACTCTTATAGAAAAGCTTTATTAGTAACAAGCTTAAAGGATGTATGGAAATTACCCCTGGGGATTATATTATATTTGATGTCTCCTATTATTGGCTTTTATAATACAAGAAGGTTTATGCTCGACATTGGAGGATTTTTAAAGTTTTTTGAACAAGTAATTATATTACTGGGGATTTTAGGATTACCCAAATTATTTGTTAAATCCAAGTGGATATTTGCAGCAATGATGATTCCACTAATATTTGTTGCATCTACAAATAACTCTAACTATAGACAAGGAATCTTTATTTCTCCAATAGTTTATCTGAGCGCAAGTCTATTCTATAATTACTATTTAAAGGATACGCAATATAAAAGCGTAATTATTTGGATTATGCTGTTATCCTGTATTTTTATGAATTCAATTTTGTTGTTTATTAAAACTTAGCTTGGGGGTATCAGGTGTGAATATAAAGAAAGTTGTAAGAGTAATTTGTATTGATGCTATTACTTTATTTATTGGTATTCTTAACGGATTTTTTCTTCCTAAAGTCTTAGATATAAATGACTTTGCCCTCATAAAGACATTCACTTTATACATCGGATACGCAGGAATGATGCACTTAGGTTTTTCTGATGGAATATACATAATCCTTGGAGGGAAGACTATTAAGGAGGTAGATAGAAAAAAGATAGTAGGTTATCTTAATTGTCTTATAAAGGTAGCTGCTATTATTCTAACTATATTAATTTTTATTGCTATTTATATAAAGGATGATATTTTTAATTACTTTATCGCATATACTTTTCCTTATCAAATTATTTTATTCTTTAGTTTATATGAAAGAGCCATAGCTAACTTTGATAAATATGTACTAGTTAGAGGGGCTTTAAATATATTAAATCTAATCACTATTATAATTGTAGTTTTTTATTTTAGAAGTGCCAGTTCTTATATAATATTGCAGATTGCTATTCAGTATATAGTTGCAATTTACTGTATTATTAGTTTGTATAAAAATTATGAAGGCACTGAAATGGTTAACTTAAGGGGATTTTTAAATATAATAAATATAGGTTTTATGGTTTTACTTGGCAACCTAAATTCAAACTTAATTTTATCTATAGGTAGGTGGATCATAAAATTTAAATTTGATTCTATTCAATTTGCCTATTATTCTTTCAGCACATCTTTGTTAAGTTTGTTTGTAACGTTAATTAATTCAGTTACAATACTTTTTTATCCTTATTTAACTAAATGTAATAATGATATAAGTTACTTGGAAAAAATGAAAATTAACATAATTAGCATCTCTATGTTTTGTATGTCAAGTTTTTTTATTCTAGATTTTATTGTACAAAAGTTTTTAGAAAAATATTATCAATCCTTTGATTCTTTTAGCATTTTGGTATGTTGTGTACCTTTCATTTCAGTTACTAGTATATTATACTGTAATCTTTATAAAATAAATAAATTAAAAAAAAGATATACAATTGTAACAACGAAAATATTACTAATATCATTGATAGTTAATATAGTATTACTGATTTTTTACAAAAAACCAATAACAATTTCAATAGCAACTTTTTTAACATATATCTTTTGGTATATTTATTCAGCTAAAGATTTTATGTTAAATATTGACTTTAAAGAAATAGTTTTTATAGGCATTTTACTAGGGCTTTTTAATCTTTTAAAATTATTTAAAATAAATGTTATTTTTGCTTTTGCTATATATGTAATAGTTTTTTTAATTATTGAATGTCTTTTTTATGGAAAAAACATGAAAGAACTAGTACAATTCATGGTGAGTAAATATAACTCGAGAAAAGGTATTAATTTACATTCATCTTTGATGAACACAGGGTGTGACAAATAGTTAACAACTAAAATGGTAACAACTCTGAGTCTTCCATCGATAAAATGTACAAGCTATTAAGCATAACTTTCAGTGGATGTTACAGGTGGCAAAGGAGCCAGAATCGACCGAGGTTTCAAAAAAAGAGCATTCTTTAAATACACAATATCTATAAGAATTTCTAAAAGGAGGTAAAATAAAATGCAATTAAGTCAAATAGTTTGTCAAGAAACACTTTCTGCCAATCAAACGGATATTTATTTAAGATTAAATAAAGGAACACCTTTCCTTATTGAAGCAGAACGAATGTCAGCTAAAATGCCCTATCTTGGTACTGAAAGTATTGATTATAGTTTTGAAGCTGGGCATGGATGGGTCAAAACAGGCTCAGGTGAAATTACTGATGATCAAACTATTTTCGAGTCTAACACAACAAGTACTCAAAGTATAAAGCTTACACCTGTTACTGGAACTGCTGTTAATGCCCAAAAAACAAGTTTATCACTTGATTATTCAGACCAAAGGCATATCAGGTTGTGGGCATATGCAGATCCAGCAAATATCAATAATCTTTCCAAGTTTGAAGTAATGTATTGTACAGGTGCTGCTACTTATAGTTATGATTTTTTACCAACTCTTAAATTAAAAAATCCATGTATTATAACCATAGCAAAACCTGATTTTTTTAAATATCTCGAGCCAAATTGGGCTAATATTGATAGAATCATAATTAAGGTGACAGCAAATGCAGAAGTAACAGGTTCAGTATGGGTTGATAATCTGGGATGGCAAAAACCAAAACCAACAAAGGGTAAAATCATCATTAGGTTTGATGATGGGTTAAAGAGTGTTTTTAGTACTGCAGCTGCTTCAATGATGAATTGGGGTGTTACAGGCTGTTGCGTTGTAACTCCTGCTCGTGTTGGAATAAATGAAAATTACATGACGCTTGATGACTTAAGTACACTTAAAACAAGAGGATGGGACATATCAAGTCATTCCTTTGACCATGCTAATAATGCTACCTTTGGGGATAAGGCATTTTCATATTGCTATAATGATTCAAAAGCAACCCAGAATTGGCTTTTGGAAAAAGGATTTACAAATGGTGCAAGGTTCCATGCTTTTCCTGGAAATGCTCATAATTCTAATACCTTATTAGCGACTTCTCAAATATTCACCTTGATTAATTCTGGTGTTATTGGGCACGAAACTCTGCCTTGGGCTGATGGAATTTTATTGAAAAGATTAAGTGGAGATTTGAAAACTGCAGCTGAGCTAAATGCTTATGCTGATGTATGTGCAGCTAATAAAACGCTGGCAATAATTTATTTTCATAACATAGTTTTAGGTGGGGCAAGTTATACTACAGACCCTGCGGAATTTGTAAGTTTTATTTCAACACTTGGAGCAAGAAATGATGTTGATGTAATTACTTATTCTGACTTACTAGATACTACCTATATAGCAACTAGATAGATTCAAGTAATGTTTTATATTATAGTCATTATGATATATTATTAGGAGATTCAAACTCTGAATGCTATAAATGTGTAGCATATTTACAATATCAGAACCAGCAGCGAACACAAGTGGAAATGCAAAACTATGAGGTTCAAACAATACTCTATTTTTGTTGACATATGGAGCAAGTCTTATGGGACTATCTGTTATATGTGAAGGTGGTGATTATAATACAGAAGGAAGTTAAACTCTTACTGATAAAGTATGGGATACTAATACAACATTGACTGCCACTTTGGATTCAAATAGTCCTTCTTATAAAAACAGCAGGGTACAACCTGGTAAGCATAGAATAATGTCAAATTCAGATAGGCAAATACAAATTTACTTTGCCAACAATAAGAAATAAGGCAAAATAACAGATGAAATATTATCATTAAAAGTTATTTTAAGAGAAAATTCAACGCTCTCATTTTTACAGATATACATATTGATACCATTGGTGCCACAATCCTGTTTTATTCCACTGCCGCCAGCACCGCATTATGAAACACCCGTCTAAACTTAATAATCTCTAAATTATCTCTTGTCGGATGCACCCTATTCGTAAGCAACCCCACATAAACATCATTCTCAACATCCACCCATAAAGAAGTTCCAGTAAAACCAGTATGTCCAAAAGCACTAGGTGAAATTAAATCCCCTCCAGATGACAATTCATTCCCCTTAATACACCAGCCAATACCTCTATTTTCATCCATGCCTTTTGTATAGTTTCTAATCATTGCATCAAATGCTAGAGGGGACATAAATCCCTTCCCACAGTTTATTAGCATATTCGCAAACTTTGAAACATCTTCTATGTTTGAGAACAGTCCAGCATGTCCTGAAATTCCACCAAGAAATCTAGCGTTTTCATCATGAACTATTCCTATAAGCGGTTCGTTTGTAGTGGGATCAATTTCTGTTGCAGCAATGTTGTCTCTTGAAGGATTGAAACATGTATTATTCATGTCCAGAGGTTCAAACACACATTTTCTGCTCAGCTTATCAAGTCCTTCCTTACCTATTTTTTCTAGTATATATGCTAACATAATATAACTAAAATCACTATAAACAACATTTGTGCCAGGTTTGTATTCTAAATCACTGCTGCATATATATTTTATTGAATCTTCATAATCCCTGCAGAAAATATGTAGGGGTTTAAATGGAGTGAATCCAGCGGTATGGGTTAATAGGTTTAGAATGGTTATATCATCCTTTTGTTCACCTTTAAAATCTTCTAGGAAATATCCTACTCGGTCGTATAAAGATATTAGTCCTGCTTCTAGGAATTTAATAAACACCATTGTAGTAGCCATCACCTTTGTTAAGGATGCCATATCAAAGAGTGTGTTGTTATCCAAAGGTAATATTTCTGGATAAATGCATCTTTTCCCGAAGCTTTCTGATTTATATACTCCGTTTTTATGACCTATTACAACCTGTACTCCAGGGAAAAAACCTTTTTGGATGGCCTCAGGTATTAGATTTATGGCTGTATTTAGTTTGTCTTTGTTTATGGACATGAGATTAACCTCCTTTAGTATGGTTATTATCTTAATTCTAGTTATAAGTTGTTTTTCCTGCTTAGAATAGTTGGCAGAGGATAGGTTCTAAGATCCTTTGCTATGCCCAGGATGACAATTGAGTGAGTTAGGTAAGGTTGATTTTCGATATTGATTATGCAGTTATTTGATTATGTAATAGCGGCATTTACAAGTTTATTCAGTTGCAATATCATCAAACATGTCCATATTCAACTTTTTATTTTTCTTCTCTATTATCTTATCATTTACTCATAGCACCGGTGCAAATAAATTAGGAGTGTGGGTTATGAGTCAGTGTATGATGGAAATGGTTATAATGGCTAGGGAAGATGAAGAGGTGGAGGTTCAACTTGTAAAGAATTTTGAGCCTTTAATAAAAAAGTGTATAAGGATTTATGTTAAGGATTATTCCTATTATGATGATGCAATACAGGAAGGAAGATTTACTGTGCTTCAATGCATTAGAAGGTATGATATTATTTCTCCTATTCCATTTGAAGGATATGTTAAAATGGCAGTTATTTACTCAATTAGGGATTTTGCACATAAGATTAGGGTATGCGTTAGCTTAGATGATGAGATAAATGAAGATGGTGGGTCACTTTATGATATTTTAAGGAGTGATCAGGATATTGAGGTCGAAAAAATACATAGGGAGGAATTGATGGAGCTTAAAAAGGCTTTTGATAGGCTTCCAGAAAATTATAGAAGTATTATACAGAAGTTTTACTTTGAGAAAATAAGTTTAAGAGAAATATGTAGGAATAGAAGATGTCACTATATGACTGCGGTGAAGTTGAAGGAGAGAGCATTGAAAAATTTGAAGGAACAATTAGAATTTATATTGCCTGGCTTTGATGAATAAGGAAGTGTGATGGGCCATTGTTAGTTGTTTGGTTTTATTGTGTCGGAATATAGGTGAAGTGAAGTATTGATTGGAGAATTGTGTAGGGGTATAATATTGGTGTGATGAAAAATTGGGTTTAGGGTTTAATGTTGTGATTTCGATTTTTAAAATAAAGCCATAGTTCGCCCTAGGCAGCGAACGCTACAGTTTGAATCAGGTTAAAGGGGGGACATATAAATGAAGGTTAGAAAGGCGATTATTCCTGCTGCAGGGCTAGGGACAAGATTTTTACCTGCAACAAAGGCTCAGCCAAAGGAAATGCTTCCTATAGTAGATAAGCCTACCATACAGTATATTATTGAGGAAGCTGTAGCATCTGGGATTGAGGAAATACTTATAATAACTGGAAGAAATAAAAGGGCTATTGAGGATCATTTTGATAAATCTGTTGAACTGGAGCTGGAGTTAAAGTCAAAGCATAAGGATGATTTGTTAAAGATTGTGGAAGACATATCTAATATGGCTCAGATTCATTATATAAGACAAAAGGAACCAAGGGGACTTGGTCATGCAATTTACTGTGCAAAGACCTTTGTTGGAGATGAGCCTTTTGCTGTTATGCTGGGGGATGATGTTGTAGACAATGATGTACCCTGCCTAAAGCAAATGATAGATATTTTTGATGAATATAAAACTTCTGTACTAGGAGTTCAAGCTGTTCCAAAAAGTGATGTTAACAAGTATGGAATTGTAAAGGGCAAGTTTATTGAAGATGGTGTTTACAAGGTTAAGGATTTGGTGGAAAAGCCAGATGTAGATAAGGCACCAAGTAATATAGCAATCCTAGGCAGGTACATAATAACACCAAAAATATTTGAAATACTAGAGCATACCCAGCCTGGAAAGAATGGAGAGATACAGCTTACAGATGCACTTAGGGAGCTTTTAAATACTGAAGCAATGTATGCCTATACCTTTAAAGGGAAAAGATATGATGTAGGTGATAAGCTTGGATTTTTACAGGCAACTGTTGAGTTTGCATTAAAAAGAGATGATTTAAAGGATGAATTTTTAGAATACTTGAAGAATACAATAAATAATGATAAATTAATAAGTATTATTAATGAGGAAGCAGCCGCTAAAAAATAGCGGCTTTTTTATAGGAGGGTATTTATGGAATATAAAAAAATGTATGAGAGATGGCTATCCTTTGATGAGGAAATAAAGGGTGAATTAACAGGACTTGACGAAAAGGAGATTGAAGACAGATTTTATAGAGAACTTGAATTTGGAACAGGTGGACTAAGGGGAGTTATTGGAGCTGGAACTAATAGAATGAATGCATATACTGTTAGAAAAGCAACTCAAGGTCTTGCAAGTTATATATTGAAACAGGGAATAAAAAGTCCATCAGTTGCTATTGCATTTGATTCTAGAAGGTCCTCGGATGTTTTTGCCAGAGAAGCTGCATTGGTGCTTAATGCAAATGGGATCAAGACATATACTTATGAAACCCTAAAGCCAACCCCTATGCTTTCATATGCGGTAAGAAGCTTAAGGGCTACAGCTGGAATTGTAATAACAGCAAGCCATAACCCAAAAGAATATAATGGGTATAAGGTTTATTGGAGTGACGGGGGACAGGTTACTGAGGAACATGCAGAGGGAATCCTGGAAGAAATAAAATCTATTGATTATAAAGATATTAAAACAATGAAATTTGATGATGCAGTATTTAAAGAGCTTAATAAATATGTACCATCACATATTGAGGATGATTATATACAGCTTGTATGTGATTTAGCAATAAATACTGAAGTTATTGATGAAATGTCAGAAGAGCTTAATATTATATTTACTCCGATACATGGAACTGGAAACCTTCCAGTAAGACTTGTATTGAAGGAATTAGGATTTAAAAATGTGTCAGTTGTTCACGAGCAGGAAATGCCAGATATGAATTTTAGCACAGTAAAATATCCAAATCCTGAGGAACCAGAGGTTTTTGAAATTGGGATTAGGATGGCAAAAGAAAATGGAGCTGATTTAATAATTGGAACTGATCCTGATTGTGACAGGGTTGGAGTTGTTGTAAAAAACAATGAAGGTAATTACGTAGTACTTACAGGAAATCAGGTAGGCGTGCTGCTTACTAATTATATGTTAAGTCAGCTGAAGAGAACCTACAAGCTGCCTGAAGGCTCTGTTGTAGTAAAAACCATTGTCACTACTGAGCTTGCTAGAAGGATATGCGAGGACTATAAGGTTGAAATTATAGATGTATTAACAGGGTTTAAATATATTGGTGAAAAGATAAAGGAATTTGAGGGAACAAGTAAGAATTTTATTATTGGATTTGAAGAAAGCTTTGGATATCTTGCAGGGACATTTGTTAGGGATAAGGATGCAGTGATTGCTTCAGCATTAATCTGTGAAATGGCCGCTTTCTATAAATCAAGAGGAATGTCACTTTATGATGGTATAATTGAGATATATGAAAAATATGGATATTGTGCAGAAGGACTATCATCAATTACCCTTAAAGGAATTGAGGGCAATCAAAGAATTAATGAAATTATGGAGGGACTTAGAAGCAACACGACCGATGCAATTGCAGGATATAAGGTTGTTAAGATAAGTGATTATTTTAGAAAGATAGAAACTAATATTTCGACTGGAGAAAAAAGTGTTATAGAACTGCCAAAGTCAAATGTTATTCAGCTTTTTCTAGAGGATGGTGGCATTGTAACTGCCAGGCCTTCTGGAACAGAGCCAAAGATCAAATTCTACATTGCAGCAGTCGGACGTGATTTGTGGGATGCAGAGGATAGACTTAAGAAAATTTCTGATGAAGTTTTAGAAATGATAAAGTAGAAGGTAAAATAAAAAATACACCCATTTAGAAGACACAAAAAAAATTAGTGTTATCTAAATGGGGTTTTTTTGATGCATTTATTTAACAGCTTTCAGCTTTACTATATCTGACCAGTTACTTGCTGTAATTAATTCAACATTACTCAAGTCTTTTCTGATACCCTTAACTTCACCTTTAATTTCTGCAACTTCAACTTTTAAGTTTTCCTGTTCAGCAGAAATTACATTTGTTTTATGCTCTAAGGCACGAAGAAGTTGAGTGTGTTCTTCCTGTATTGACTTTATAGATGAGATATCACACTTCATAGAAGCAATATCACCATTAATAGAGGTAATGTCACCCTTTATAGAGGTAATGTCGTCTTTCATAGAAGTAATGTCGTCTTTTATAGAGGTAATATCACCTTGTATTGATTTCAAAACATCTAGAATTTCTTTATCCATAATTTTCACCACCGTATTAACATTATAGCAATAATTAAGTAAAAACTCTATTAAAAATAATTAACAGAATTTATATTTTTAATATTCAATTTCTTGTAAAAACAATCCCTTTGAAGGTGCTGTTGGGCCTGCCAGGGTTCTGTCTTTGTTCTCAAGTATTTCCTTAACATACTCAGGAGTCATTCTGCCTGTTCCAACTTCTATTAGAGTTCCTGCAATTATTCTAACCATGTTATGCAGGAATCCATTTCCATGGCAGGTTATCTCAACTAATTGACCTTTAGTTCTTGTTTTAATTGAAATCGAATAAATAGTTCTAAGGCTTGATTTCTTTTGAGATCTAGTGGAGTGAAAGCTTGTAAAATCATGTTCTCCAATTAAATAAGCTGCAGCACTTTTCATTAAATCCAAGTTTAAAGGTTCGTGAATATGTGCAGTGTATTTTCTAAGGAAGGGATTGTGATATTTACTATTCCATATTCTATATGCATATTTTTTGGATACCACATTATATTGGGAATGGAATCTTTCCTCTACCTCTTCAGCATTTGTAACAACTATAT
>JARDZI010000487.1 GCA_029240935.1 Clostridiales bacterium | reverse complement strand
CTCCGCTTATAATCACCACGCCATATAATCTGCTCATGCCAAGCCGGCATGGAATACAGTCCCCAATGGACGAACATACCTAGCTTATGCTCAAAAAACCAGTCTCTTCCGTCTCCAAATTTTCGAATCATCTAAATTCCTCCTATATTATTCATAAGCATTAAAATTTCTCAATAAATTCAATAATCGGCAATGGATCTTCAAGGCTGTGAGGATGATGTTTGACACCTTTTTTTACAATCGTTTTGATAACACCTCCGTACGTCAGAAATAACTGTGCGAATATCTGTCCATTTTCCGTATAAGGCACAATTTCGTCCGAGTCACCTGCAATTATCAATATCGGTATCCCATAAACAGCAATCTCACTTACCCTGTCCAATGGATTCTCGCAAAAGCTGTCTGCAGTCTCTTCAGTCAGTCCGTAACAATCCATGCATTCATGCCATTCTTTTTGGGCTTTCACACAACTCCTTGGCCATGATTGTATTCGTAAAACAGGTGCATCTAAATACAGACAAGCTATATCCTCCGGATATGTTAAGGCATAGTTAACTGAATACAATCCACCTCTGCTAAACCCAAACAATACAGTCTTCTTTGAAAGAGAAAATTCCGTTGTCACAATCTCAAAAAAATCCTTCATAAGACGAATAGCCCGAGGGGAACCATACATATTGCTTACATCATAATAAGCAATATACCATCCTTTAGCCAACAAGGCACGATCTGCGGTATCAAATGCTCCAAAAAATTCTGCTCTCCAGATCCATTTTTTATCTGAAATGGGGTTATGGGGAACAATAATAAATCCAAGTCTTTCATTTACTGTAAAACTTATTTTTTTATTATTTTCCCAAATACTTGTTTCATATCTAATCATTTTAAATCTCCCATATTCATACTGATTCAAATAATATATATTCTTTCATTGTACCGGAATAGCGTATAGATCCCAGTGTTTATTTTAATTTTCTATCAGCATCATGTGGTTTTGATTTTAATTACAACCTTTTTCACATGGTCGGAACCATGTAAATGACATTTAACCTTATGACCATCCGCAGGAAAAAAGAAAATGCACAGCCCCACCTTTGCATTCAATATTTGCCTATATTCTCCTTTATAAAATTCACAATCATTGTCAGGATTGTAATCCACTATGCTGGTAAGTTCTTCGACAGGCGCCCAAAAAATATATTCTTCACCCATCAGCGGTACATGAAGATCAATATATTCCAAATGACTTTCCCATTTCATCTCATCCGGAGTAACAGTGTCATATTCAAATACACTTGCATAAATACGATCCCCATCAATATCATAACGACCGTTTTTCATGACAAAAACTCGACGATCCTTGCAACCCCCGGAATTAGTTTTTCATAATCTATAAGATGTTTAATGCTATCCATTAGCATACTCTTTTCACAACCTTTCATTCATTAATATCCAATAGTTAATTGATAAACCCCAAAACTCGCTATTTTTCTGCGGCTTTGATAAGGTTCCAGATGCATCAAAAGTCACTTCTGCTATTCCTACAAATTCGGCATGATTACAAACGGACTGGTTATTGTTCGAGATATTATTTTTTATGATGAAAACTACTACCTTGAGCATACCGATATTCAAGTTTCTAATACAGTACCATATTTCATCCTCGCTTTATATTACATGTCATAGAATAATCATTTGCATCGGGAAATCCGAGTTTTCGTGTAACCTATTCAAGGCCTGCGCACTGCAGTTTGTATCAAACAACATAGTCTTGCATTCACTGGATGTATATGGCTTCCAAAGTGGAAGCTCCTCTGTCTGAGGATTTCCTGTGCGAATAAATGAAATCCACGCATTATGCATTTTTTTAGCCAGACTTTCACCTGATGGTGGTATAATGCTTGTAATACAATCATTCCATATGAATACCATTTCAGCTCCGTGAACCGCACCCGAAGAACCTTGAAAATCAAAACGGTACATCCATACAGGATTACCACGATCAGCAAGCCTGGCAGCAAGACGAGTAGAAGCCATCCTGTATAGATAATCGGTCAGAATTTCATACCAGGCATCATCCTCAGCTTTTACCATGCAGGCTTTATTGTAAGCCTCTATGACAGCAGGTCCATTTTTACCAAAAAGGGTATTAAGTATATATTCCTTCGAGTTAGTCTGATTGGGTTTGACAAAGTCAAAGGATTTTGCTTCATCCTTGTTTGTGCCAATTAAAAGAGGTATATTGTTTACTATACCTTCCTCAATCATCCTCTCAGGTGGGTGGGGTATAGTCAAACCATCAACCATAGGACCAAATATATAAGCTCTTCGTACACTGGCACATAACCTTAGTTCAGCTTTGAGGATTGCCTCTGCCGGTAGTTCCAATAGCTTGTATACTTCATCATGTTTCAATCCCAGTTCCTTCATCAGCGAAAGAGTTATATCCTGAGCAGTATTCCTGTCTCGTATAGCCTGTATAGATCCACTTTCCAAAATTGCTCGATGGAAAAGACCTTTTGCCTCAGGAGTAACAAGCAAAGCTCCTATGCATTTAGCTCCCGCAGATTGTCCCATTAAGGTTATGCAGTCAGGGTCTCCACCAAAGGAAGAAATATTCTCCTTAACCCATCTCAATGCGGCAATAATATCAAGGAGGCCGCAGTTGCATGAAGCAGCATAGCTTTCTCCGAGCAGGTCTCCAAGGTGTAGAAATCCAAAGGCACCTAATCTGTAATTAATGGATACATAAACTATATCATCTTTTTCGGCAAATGCTCTGCCACTGGTTTTTGGAATTGATCCTGAACCGGAAACAAAACCTCCTCCATGAATCCAGAAAACTACCTTTCTTTTCTTATCATCTATTCCCGGAGTCCAAATATTTAAAGTAAGGCAGTCTTCTGAGTACCCCGTATTGTCGCCTATATCTTTAGGTTGAAAAGCTTTATCACCAAAGTTTTGTGCCAGTAAAGTTCCATTCCATGATTTCACGGATTTAGGAGGACAAAAACGCAGCGAGCCTACAGGGGGGGCTGCATAGGGAATCCCTCTAAACACTATTACTGAACCATCTGATACACCTTGAATATTACCTTGTTTTGTTTTTGTTATCATATTTAACTCTCCATACTTAATTTGTTAGTGTAAACTCTGTTACACTAAATTTATACTGGCTTGCCACTCTTTTTCATCTTCTTCAATTTAAAATATTGCACCTCTGGCTTTCAATGTATTTTGCAGCTCATTTATGTCGATTTCACGTAATGGTACATTCTTGTTTACCGCAATGGATGCCGCAGTTCCCGCCGCCTCCCCTATAGCTCCTACTATTGGGGCTACTCTGGTTGAGGACATGGCTTCGTGGTCCGCACCTATGCAACGACCTGCAACCAGCATACATTCCAGCCCTTTCGGCAGAAGGCTTCGGTACGGTATCTGATACACCGGAGGCTGCCTGGTCTCAAGACCACCATGGTCGGGAGAGTGGATGTCAAGATGATAATTGCCTTTTGCTATGCTGTCA
>JARDZI010000124.1 GCA_029240935.1 Clostridiales bacterium | reverse complement strand
AGCATACAATTTCTCCTGTTTTTGTAAGATCAGAGGCATATCCATCGAAAACAGCAAATTCTCCTCTAATCGCTGGTTTATAAAAGTAGCTCCATATTCTGTTAAATTCATCAGTTGAATAGTCAAGCTGATTGCCTACAACAAAATTAACTCCAAGCTGTTTACATCCAAGCTGGGTAAGATTAAAAAGTGAATCAGCATGAAAAAAGGTCTTTCCGTCCTTTTGAATGTTAGGTGTCTTCTCATCTGTCCACTCATAATACAACTCAGCTGTTCTTGCAATACCTTCATAGGTTCTTAAGTCCTCGTATTTTGCACCCTTATCCTTTGCAAATTTATCAAATATGGTTTTGTTCAAAAATAAAACCTCTGTGGATTTGGCAAATGGAAAAAGGTAAAGTGTATCTCCACCTAGTAGTCCCTCCTCGATAAATCGTGGAAGATAAACAGATAGCTCTTCATCAGTAAATTGTTCTCCAATATCAGCCAAAAGCCCCTTCTCCTTAAGAATAACAGCAGTTTTGGGATTTGCTGTAGTTATGTCTGGTAACTCTGGTGCACCTGGATCTCCACTTGCTGCCATTGTAAGCTTTTCATGAAGTGCTGCGGATGAGGTAATTGATGTTACATTTAGAATAATGCCCTTTTCTGCTCCTACTGTCTCATTAAATTCATCTACCATCCCATCCATGGTCTCCTTCATTTGCCCACCAAAATTATGCCACATATTAAGTGTGACAGGCTTCTTAGGACTTAGTCCATGGCTATTTTGGCAACCAGAAAGTATCCCCAATAAAAGTATTAAAAATATTGATATACCCCTTTTCATAATAATCCCCCTTGCTATTCCAAATAAAGGTTTATTTTTAGTTTAACCCAAATCCCGAATTAGGTCAATATATGGAAGTTTAGGAAAGTAAAGGTGTTAAGTAAGGGGCCAGTTCTGAACTTTTTGTCTTGAGACTAAACATAGGGGATGGTTCTGAATTACATATATAAAAGAACTCTATCAAATTTAAACTGTTGATAGAGTTCTTTTTATACTGTTTCTTAAGAGCATAGTTCAAAATACTTCAGAACTGGCTCCGTGCTTAAGTGCTTATTATGCTTATTTCGTTAAGTTTTTTACAATTTCTAAATCTTCCGTATAAAGTTCAATATAACCACACTGTGGGCAAACAGAAGCCTTGGCTTTTATCCTATTCATAATCCCCTTTGGAAATCTATGTGTGAGTTGCAATTCATAGCCCATAGAACTCATTATATTAAGCCCTTCAACCATTTCACAGTTGCATTTCAAACATTTTCTCATAATTTTATGTCCCTTTCCCTACTTAGCTTCTTTGGTTGGGGCTGCTTCGTTTTTAGATATTGCATCAGCACTCACTTCATTAGCGGCTTGGTTTTCTACTAGTTTTTTGCTGTCCTCTTCCATTGACTTTAATATACTTTCCTTTATTGCTTTTATCTTTTCGTTATCTTCCTTGTTAACAACATCAGAAACCTTTACTCCAAGCTTTTCACTTACCAAAAGACCTAGAAGCATTTCAAATGCATTGGCTGCACTCCCTCCATTTTCACTTGAACCCATGCTTATAACAGTCTTAGGAACAATGTCAATTTTAGCTTTTTCAACTGCTTGAGTAAACTTGCTCATAATATCCTGTATTACCTGATACTGTGAGCCGCCATATGCCCTTACCTGTTCTTCAATAGCTATGGCTTTACCTATACCAATTCTTGCTTCCTTTTCGCCTTCGGCTTCAGCAAGAGCCTTTATTTTAGAAGCCTCCTGCAAGGATCTTTGGTACTCTGCTTTACCCTGGTTACTCTGTATATGAATGTTTATTTCTGATTCAGTAAGGAATTTCTGCTGCTGTGCCCTAGATTCTGACTCTCTTAATTCCTTTTCCTTGTCTGCTGCCTTTTGCTGCTGTGAATAGGTTTCAATCTTTTCCATTGCAATTTGTCTTTCCCTGAGCTGTGTTAATATGAATTCAATCTTATTGTCATTTTCTGAAGCTACAGGGGTTCCTATTAATACTTCTTCCAGTTCAAGATTATAGTGCTCAAATTTAGCCTTCATTTCAGTTGAAGAAATTGCCTGTATTTCATTTCTATCCTGTATTAATTGAATTAAGGTTTTAGTCTGCCCAATGTTTTTAAAATATGCAGATACCATTGGATCTAATGTCTGGTCAACTAGCATTTTAATATCACCAAATCTTTGTATTACAAGTGGTGCCTTCCTATAATCAATATGGGTTACAACTGATAATGGAAGTGATGGTTCAAATGCATCCTTTGTAATTAGGCTTACTTCCTTTAGGTTTTCATCATATTTATGATTTCCAATCTGGTTGGTAATCCATTTTAATATGATATTAGTAGTTGGAACCTTTATAATTTTTCCTGCATAGGTGTTAAAGGCATACTTGCCTGGCATTAAAGGCATTCTCCATACACCTCTGCATCCGTTTTCAACCAGCTCACCATGCTTGTAGCCCTCACCAGTTGAATCCACACCCTTTGCTCCAATATATGATACTACAACTCCAACAAATCCAACCTCAATTATTGTTTTATCAATAAGCTCAACTGTGGCAAATAACCTGTTAATAAAATAGGTACCTTCAACTAATACCTGATGTTGTCTTCCTCTATAGCCACCAGCTTTTAAGAATTTTTCAGGATCCTGAAAGTTATTATGGTAAATTCCGGGATCTGCTGAACTATCCCCAACTGTTGGTGCAATAATATCGTCTCTGTTTAAGGATGGGCCATCATGTACAGTAACAATACCCACCTTGTCATCTGTACCCTTTATAATAATTGGCCTAAAGCCTCCTCTTTCCTTTAACATTTCTGTCATTTTCATTATTGTCATTTCTTCTGCTCTTGTACCCATTGGAAGATAGTACATCTTATCCTCGGTTATTATCATAAACTGTGCAAGGTTAAATGCATAGGTTCCCTCACGAACCATTCCCCTCTGAGGTCCCCTTTGCCCTCCATTCTCAAGGAATTTTCTTGTATTTTGAAAATTGTTTCCCTCTGGTATTATTTTACCTAGGGTCTGGGTTGGTTCAAGTGGCTTGCCATCCCTTGAAAACACATATGCAATCTGTCCCTGTGGTATTGTAACAAGTGCGCATTTGTGCACCTTATACATTAAAGGTGTTTTAAAATGTATACCTCCTCTCAAAACCTCAGGTTGATAGCCTGCTTCGCCTTTAAGAGCTATAATCTGCTCATTAAGTGACCCTTTAGGTGACCACCATTTTTCAACAACTCCTATTTTATTACTTGGGATTATCCTAAATCCAATAATCCAAAGAAAAATAAGGAACGCAACAAATGACCCAATAATGATTATTCCTGTTTCCATAGACTCCCCTCCAATTTCTTATTTAATATAATTATTGTCTGAACCTCTACTGTCATTATCTTAAGCCTACCACTTCTCCTCATTAAGTAGAATCTTATCCCCCCTTATGTGGTTTTTATTACTATATATCCTATGTATATAATATAATCCTTTGTATATTTAACTACAATGTTTGTTTATGACCAAGTTGGGTCAAATATAACCAATTTTCACATCCCATGCAATTTCTTTAAGATTATCTTAGTGAGCATATTAATAGCTCGTGTTATATCATTAATGTATTGACTAGTAGTTATTATTACTATATAATATAGCTGAGGTGATAATATGATGTTAGATAAAAATGAATTAATTAATCTCATAAATGAGCTCTCGCTCTTGGATGATATAAAGCTATCTGATATACCTGATATGAATTTATATATGGAACAGGTAACAACATTAATAGACGACAAGCTTGGCCATTTAAAAAGGGTTGAGGAGGATAAAATACTTACAAAGACTATGATTAATAACTATACAAAATCAGGAATTTTGATGCCCCCGAAAAACAAGAAGTATAATAAGCAGCATATTATTCTTTTAGTCTTGATTTATAATTTGAAGCAAATATTATCAATTAATGATATTCACACACTTCTTTGCCCAATATTAAATGATATGGAAACATTAGATGATGATTTAATTTCACTAAGTGATATTTACTCTACCTTTCTGGAAATTAAGCATAATGAATTTGAGGATTACTCAGATATATTCAGCGACAAGTTTAATTTAATTGATGAAAAAATATCTAAGATAGACAGTGAGAACAAATCGAAGGCAGAATTATTTTTATTAGTAATAATGCTCGTAGCACAAGCAGATGCCCAAAAGAGACTAGCAGAAAAGATAATTGATAAGTATTTTAAGAAGGATGAATAAATTTATATGAAAGTGAATACCAGCGCCAGTATCATCATGACAAGTCCTAACTTTCATTTATCCTGGTGCGGGCACCCGTGGGAATTCTGAAGGTCATGAAAGGTTTCAGGATTGTTCCAACTCTTGGAAGTGCAAAATCAACATCAAATAGGTGCCTATTTTTTACATTTGACAGATGTAAAAAGTAGGCATCTTTATTGTTTTATTATATTTGCTTTTATAGGGAAACTAATTTATAATGTTTACTTGTAACACCTAGTAACCATTCAATTTTTCTGCTATTATATTAGCTTTTAATTAACTCATCAGATAAAGCTAAACATCAAGGTTTCTGGTTGGAACCCTACCCAGTAAAAAGTGAAGAAAATGTATTCTCACCTTGAAAATGGTGGTTTTTTGAACTTATAAATTTCATTTCAGGAGGTATAAAAATGGAGGAACGTTCAAGACTATTAGGCGAAGAACCTGTAGGCAAGCTTTTATTAAAGTTCTCTATTCCTGCAATAACAGGAATGCTTGTTAATGCACTTTATAACATTGTTGATAGAATATATGTAGGCAATATGGTTGGGGGTGACCTTGCTCTTTCTGGTTTAGTTATTGCATTCCCCATAATGAATGTTATTATGGCATTTGGAATGCTTGTTGGGCTTGGAACTGCCTCATTAATATCAATACGTTTGGGTCAGAAAAGAAAGGATGAAGCAGAGCAAATATTAGGAAATGCATTTGTACTTACAATAATAATTTCAATACTACTATCAGCTATTGGCCTTATTTTTCTGGAACCTCTGTTGATTAAGTTTGGTGCAAAGGGAGATGTACTTATTTATGCAAAACAATATACCAGTATAATACTAATTGGAGTTCCCTTTCAAAACCTAGCATTTAGCATGAATCACAGTATCAGAGCTTCTGGAAGTCCTAAAATAGCCATGTACACTATGCTTATTGGTGCAATACTAAATACAGTACTTGATCCAATATTTATATTTGTATTCCACATGGGAGTAAGAGGTGCTGCAATTGCTACAATATTGTCTCAAGCAGTAAGCGCTATATGGGTTTTATCCTATTTCTTTAGAGGAAATAGTTCTTTAAAGATACTGAAGAAGAATTTGAAGCTTCGCTTAAGTGTAATACTTAAAATATTCTCAATAGGAGTATCACCCTTTGCAATGCAAATTGCCGCTAGTATTATAACCATAATTTTAAACTCAAGTCTGTTAAAATATGGTGGTGATATTGCAGTTGCTGCAATGGGGGCAATTAATAGCATTACAATGCTGATCCTGATGCCAATATTCGGAATTAATCAAGGTGTTCAACCTATTATAGGTTTTAACTATGGAGCAATGAAGTATAATCGTGTAAAGCATGCACTAAAGCTTGCAATACTCTTTGCCACTGCAATATCCACATTTGGATTTATTATAGTACAGTTTTTCCCAGTATCTATATTAAGCCTTTTTGGTAAAAATAATACCCAGATGATTGAAATTGGTTCACATGGTATAAGAATATACCTCTCCATGCTCCCTATAATAGCTTTCCAAATTGTAAGCTCAAACTACTTCCAGGCTGTTGGAAAGCCAAAGCATTCCATGTTTTTAAGTTTATCAAGGCAGGTAATAGTATTAATACCACTTTTATTAATACTTCCACCAATATTTAAACTTAATGGAGTATGGTTAGCAGGACCTTCGGCGGATTTTATAGCATCTATAGTAACTGGAATATTTATATTTAGAGAAATGTCGCATTTAGACAGACTTCATGGGGATTCTGGTCCTCAAACTTAGAATTAGATTGATATTAACTACCCACATTCATCCTAACCGTAGGGGCCAACAGTGTTCGCCCGACTTGGCATAATCAAATAGAGATTGACTTGGATTGTTGGTACGCCACGGGCGAACACTGTTCGCCCCTACAAGTTTTAAGATTTTTTGTGTCGGAGCGCCAGCGTGATGGTTATTATGATAAAGCCCACCGCCCTCAGAAGCATCTGAAGGCGGTGATTTTTTTAATATCCTGGACGTGGTGGATACCCTGGGTATCCGGGATATCCTCCATAGTAACCTGGTCTTCCACCATATGGTGGGTATGGTCTTCTCCTTCTTCTTCTCCTTCTTCTTCTGCCTCTCAACTCATCAATAAATAGGATTCCAAGTAAATCTCTCAAGCCTCTTCTACCTGGAATTTGTCTTGTTATGTCCTCTGACATTTCATTTCTCATCATATTTTCTACATTAGGTTCAACTTCATTAAGAATATTATCTAGTATCTCTTCAATTTCTTCTTTTCTAGGTGTATGGTCTTCTCCATGTTTTTCCTCCATCCCATCGCAATGCCTCTGGACCATTGGAAGTAATGCAAAGTATACCTTTGGATACATTGCTTCTAAGTCTCTGTCGTCATCATCCTCTTCCATCATTACCATCATAGGACATTGCCAGTTTTCCAAGCTCTTACTGCATTTCTTACAATCTCTATATTGATACATTATTACTACAAGACCTCCAATAAAATCTGTACAATTCATAATATGTTTAGAATATTATTTTGCTACCAATGCAATAATATAAACATTACCTTATAATGTAGTGGCAGGCTTCCACGCCTGCTTGTTATGAAAGTTTAGACCGAAGCAGAAACAGATCAGCCTGCCACTACATTGTATAACAATAATATTATTCTAAAGTTAACACACTCTTAATATATTAGTGTTATAATATGAGTATAGAAATTTTATTGCATTATTTCTTATATGATGCTATAATTACTTTCTGTACCAGTTAATTTGGTATTTAAACTAAAAAATGGAGGTGATATGTTGAAAAATAACAAAAAGTTTATGATTACTCCTGACATAATTGAAGCTTGTCTTGAGGAATCCTTCGAAAAAACTATAGTAATCCAGAACAAATCCTGTAAGAAAAAGTAACTTACAAGGATTTATTTTTTTATATAGACTCATTTGTAACAAATCTATCTCTTACTTAGTCAGTTAATCCTACTCTCAAAATTCCTTCTCGACATTCCAATATGTAGCATTTATAATATTAATTAACATAGGAAATTATGGATGGTGATGCACTATGTCTGAAAAGATATATTCTAAAGCTGAGGATTATGATGAATCCCAACCTGATTATAGTCAGAACCAGGAAAAAGAAAATAGTGAAGCCTGCCAATTGGAAGCATCCCTTGAATACTCATTAAAAAATATTAATGAAGAAGCCTCTGGTCAACTATATGGGGAATATATGCTTATATTACCTAACTGTAAAAAGGAATTCCTTGTTAAGTATCGTGAAATCATAAAAATTACCGGGGAAAACTATCGAATATATATTACTCTTGCAGCTGGTGAGGAGCTTATAATCTCCTGCCTTGGATATTCCTATGAGGACTTTCTGAGAATTCTAATTAAGAATAGAAATGAATTGATTTTGCAGGACATGCTTATGTATGAATCGATGATATTCCTTGAAATGGAAGCTGAATTTACCCAGACAAATGATTTTGAAAAAAATGTATCATCAGGTGAATGCATTGTACGTTTATATGAAACTGGACTTATTGTAATCCCAAATAGTTCGAATCCATTTAGAATTCCATATAGTCTTATATCCAATGTTAATGAGAATAATTATAGGATAATTATTGAAACGGATATTGGAGAATGTATTACACTTTCTAAAATTGGTCTTGCTTTAGAGGGTTTTAAAAAGACCTATACTGAGCTGACAAATAAGCTTGACAAAAGACTTCAAGCAACTATTCAAGATTTGTTTCCCAATGGGAATTCATCTCTATTATGGAAACTATCCTCCCTAATAAGGGATGGAAAATCCGTAGAAAAGGAGGCTTTAGATTCCTTATCCAAGGATTTATGGCCACAAATGGAGGATAAGTTACAATTCCTAGGCCTCAACGAAGAATATAATTATCTAAGAGTCATGGGACAAGAAAATAAAATCTCAATAGGTATTAAAAAAGGATTGATGGGGAGCTTGACCGGAGAATACATATGGTTTCTAATCCCTATTTATAGCATCTCAAAGCAGCTTCCTGGAAACATACTTGCAATGGAGGCAGTTTCTTCTGAAGACAAAGGAAGAGCCACCTACTTTTTTAAAATTATGGAGAGATCTGAGTATAATAAATTGCAAAGTATTGAGGAGCTTCATAGTAAGGTAGACAGGTTTATTTTAATGCTTAACTACTCTATGCTTGTGATCAACTTTAGAAGAGAACCTATTTACTTAAGCAAGGAACAGCTATTAAAGCCTCAGTATATTAAATATCTATACTCAATAGAAAACCAGCCTGCCCTAAAGCTTATAAGAAAGCATTTTATAGGAAGAGTTATTCATTCTAATTCTGAACAGTGGAGAAGAGACGTTGATGATATAATTCAATTTAATTCATCAGAAGCATCAGATACTGAGATTTGGAAAAGGAAAAAATAATCAAAAAAATATTTTCAAGGAGGTGGTTCTATGGCAGGTTATAAACATCCTTGCCGTTATTGTAACAAGTTAATTCCTGCTGATTCCAATATTTGTCCAATATGTGGTAAAAACAATCCATTGTCATTAAGGTGCCCAAAGTGTAAAGCTCCAATCGAAATCGGTTGGAAGGCTTGCAGTTGTTGTGGTCAAAGTTTGGAAATTTTATGTCCTAAGTGTGGAAAGGCAACTTTTCTTGATGATTACTGCCAGCATTGCGATGCTCCTCTCAGAATTATATGCCCTAATCCAAAATGTAAAACCGAGCAACCAATAGGTGGCACAAAGTGTGTTAAGTGTAATAAATCATTAAATAAGTAACTATTATTAAGGGGGTATTTAAATTGGCTCTTAAACCATTTACCAGTAATTATGATGACAACAGTACAGATGCAGGCTTTCAATTTACATTTTGCTGTGATCTTTGCCAGGATGGATATAAAACAGAGTTTATTGAATCCAAAACCTATAGAAAGGGAGGGCTTTTAAAGGGACTGGCAAGGGGGGTATCCATTGGGGCATCATTACTTGGAGCCCATAACATTGGATATAGTGTTGAAAGGGGTGCGGATATTTTTTCAGAACGTTTTGAAGGAATGTCTCCAGAATGGCATAGAGAACATGAGGCTGCCTTTGAAATTGCTCAAAATGAAGCAAAGCAGCATTTCCATAGATGCCCAAGATGTAAACAATGGGTCTGCGAGGATGATTGGAATGAACAGGAAGGTCTTTGCGTAGAATGTAGTCCAAGAATGAATGTTGAGGTTGCAGCTTTTAAGGCTAAGAAAATGATGTTCGATATAGAAACTGCATCAGAAAATACACAGGTATTCACAGGAAAGATTGAAACAAAGCAAACCATATGTCCAGAATGCGGGAAACCTGCAGGTGAAGGGAAATTCTGCATCAATTGTGGAGGAAGCCTTGTTTTGATAAAATGTCCAAACTGCGGTGCAAAGCTTCAGGCAGGCACAAGATTCTGTGGAGAATGCGGAAATAGGATGAAATAGAATAGTGCCAGGCACGTGACAAGTGACAAGTTACAAGTGGAATTCCACTTGTAACTTGTCACTTGTC
>JARDZI010000123.1 GCA_029240935.1 Clostridiales bacterium | reverse complement strand
GTTTATTGAGGGAAAAGAAACAGTTAGGGAAGCAAGGTATATAAGTATTATAGACTTAAACAGTAAAATATCTAGATACTATAAACTATTTTATGAATAAAACTAAATTGGGAATTCAGGAGGGATTTTATGTTTGAATTTTTGTTTAAGAGTGCAGGGAATTCTGTAAATGTTAATGAACTAGATGGATTATTTGGAAAGATAAACTTAATAGATGTCCGAGAACCAAACGAGTATAAAGTTGGTCATTTACCTACAGCTAAAAATATACCAATGAATACAATATTATCAAAAGCTGATAAATACCTTGATAAGTCTAAAGAGTATCATATTATTTGCCAATCAGGCTCAAGAAGTTCAAGAGTTTGTAGTGTTTTAAAGGCTAATGGCTTTAAAGTAATAAATATATCAGGAGGAACTGGAAGATATAGAGGAAACTTGGAAAGATAAATTCAAATTGTAGGGAAGGCAGTAATTCATGCCTTCTTATTATTTTGTACAAATTTCATTATATAAATTGATGAAATATTACTACTTATGTTAATATATAAATTGGTTAGATATATTGTAAACTTAGTAGATAGATTAATAAAATTATGAAAATGGGAAAGGTATATTTAAAATTTTGTAGAATATTTAAGTAAGGGATTTAGAAAAATATTTATGGGTAGAGGAGATAAATAATGGAGAAGGATAAGAGAATTGCTGTTTTAATTGATGCTGACAATGTATCTGATAAATATATAAAGTACATAATTGATGAAATTTCAAATCATGGAACACCGACCTATAAAAGAATTTATGGGGATTGGACCAAGCCTCAATTAGCACCCTGGAAGAATGTATTGCTTAATTATTCTATTAGTCCAATACAACAATATAATTATACAACAGGCAAAAATTCAACAGATGCAGCTTTAATAATTGATGCGATGGATATACTTTATTCTAAAAATGTTGATGGTTTTTGTATAGTATCTAGTGACAGCGATTTTACTAAGCTTGCTGCTCGTCTAAGAGAGGCTGGCATGTATGTTATTGGCATGGGAGAGAAGAAAACTCCAACTCCATTTATAGCAGCTTGTGAGAAGTTTAAATATCTTGAAGTTTTGGCTTCAATGGTTTCAAAACCTGTGGAAACTACAAGTACTAAGGGAATGCAAAAGCAGGAGGAACCAAAGGTTGGCATGACAAGCATCGATAAATTAATAGAGGCAATTAAAACTATCATCAATGAAATTTCAGATGAGGATGGTTGGGCATTTTTAGGGGAACTAGGCAGCACTCTTAATAAACGATATCCAGATTTTGATACTAGAAACTATGGCTATACGAAGCTTACACCCTTTGTATCTTCTTTAAAGCATTTTGAAATCAGATCTACAAGAACTAGCAATCCTAATATAAGTCTTAAGTATATTAGAAATAAGGAATAATTTTTTATAAAGATATTATAGCAATATTTTTATACATCTAGTAAAGCAGGAGGCCAGTACTTTATAATTAAGGTATTGGCTTTTTAAGTGTAAAAAAGAGGAGGAGATATTATGAAAAGGGTATTTGCACCAGGATGTGCATTAATGCTTTACAAACCAGAACTGGGCAAAAAGCTACTTGAATTTTTAAATAGGGATTTAGGGAATATTGATGAACTTTTAACCTGCTGTAGACATGAACCTAATTTAGACAAGGGAACACAAATAATAAATACTTGTCCTGGTTGTGATAGACGTTATAGAGAGCTATATGCTTCAGTTTCAACCATTTCACTTTGGGAGATATTAGCAGACAGTGAAACCTTCCTATTTCCAGATTACAAGGGAATAGACATGACCATTATTGACGCTTGTCCTACACGTAATCAAGAAAGGGTTCATAATGCAGTTAGAATTTTGATAAAAAAGATGAATATTAATTTGATAGAACCTGAAAAAACCAGAACAAATGGGACATGCTGTGGGGATAGTTTTTATGGATTCATACCTGTTGAGCAGGTTAAGGATAAGATGAAAAAGCGGGCTTCAGAAATGCCAGTTAATGATGTAGTTGTCTATTGTGTATCCTGTAGTAAATCAATGCATATAGGAGGGAAAAAACCAAGATATATGATTGATCTTTTGTTTGGAGAGGATACTGTTCCAGGTACATTTAAACCTGAATTATGGCATAATGAAATAGATGAGTTTATTAATGCCCATTAAGATTATTTTATAAAATGGTGCAGGTTAAAAAATTATTATTGCATAATAGATTGGAAGTGATAAATTAGATGAAGCAGGTTAAACTAACAAATAGACAGGCTAGACAATTTATTCTGTTGAAGCAGGGCTTAATAGGTGATTATAAATTTACTAAGGAGCAAGGGGTTTGTGATTATATTAAACAAGCAGGTTGTATTCAATTTGACCCAATTGATGTATGCGGTAAAAATCCTGAACTTGTACTACAATCAAGGATAAAAGGGTTTTCAAAGGATATGCTTTATAAACTTTTATATACAGACAGGAAGCTAATTGATTACTTTGATAAGAATTTGGCTATTTTTAGTATGGAGGATTGGAAGTACTTTTCCCGTCAAAGGGCTGAATGCCAACAATATGGGAGAAGTAAAGAGGAAGTAAATGCAGTTAGGGATGATATAATAGCAATTGTTAAAGAAAAAGGATTTGCATCATCAAAGGATATTAACATAAATAAAAAGGTTGATTGGTCCTGGAACCCTACCTCCTTATCCCGTGCTGCCCTAGAAAGCTTATATTTTCAGGGGGAACTAATTATTCATCATAAAAAGGGAACAATCAAGCATTATGCACTTGCTAGTGAATATATTCCAGATGAAATTTTAAATGCAGATGATCCATGCCATACACTTGAAGAACATCTAAAATGGAGAATTACAAGACGTATTAACGCAGTTGGAATGCTTTGGAACAAGGCATCAGATGCATGGCTTTGTATTCATGGGTTAAAAACAAGCAATCGCAACAGTACTTTTGAAAATTTGCTTAAAGAGGATAGGATTACTGAAATTCTCATTGAAGATATTCCTAATACTTTTTATTGCCTATCTGAGGATAAACATTTAATTGATGAGGTATTGAACAATAAAGACTTTGAAGGAAGAACAGAGTTTATTGCTCCCCTTGATAACATGCTATGGGATAGAAAGCTTATAAAAAGTATTTTTAATTTTGAGTATAAGTGGGAAATATACACACCTATTGGTGAAAGAAAATATGGCTATTATGTTTTGCCAGTTCTATCAGGAGATAGTTTTATTGGAAGAATAGAAGTAGTGAATGACAGGAAATCAAAGCAGCTTATAGTAAAAAACCTATGGCTAGAGGATAATACTACATATTCTAATAAGCTAAAGGATAATATTAATGATTGTATAATTAGATTTTCAGCTTTTAATAACTGTGAAAGTGTTAAAATAGAGTGTGATTGGTGACAGCCACATTAGATATCACATATGTGGAGTAATGTGTAACAAATCACTTGTAAACATGGGTACAAATATTGATAATACGTAGGGGCGAACAGTGTTCGCCCGTGAGGTACTATGTATAGAGAATACTCTCATATCAAAGTGTGCACTTGAAGGCGAACACTGTTCGCCCCTACAACACATAGTAGTTAAAATGTTTAAGTTAACATATAGACGACTTGTGACGCATCCTTCCTATAATACATATCAATACCAACCTTTTTATTGACAATGTTAAAAGTAAATATCAAAGCTTTAGAAAGGAGGCAAATATTTTGATTAATGAAATAGATAAATACATATTAGGCTTAACAGATACTCCAAATTTACAAATAGAAAATCAAAATATAAAAATAAGTCTGACAGAATATGATGATGTGAAAAATATTCTTAAAAAGAGAAGTAGAGATTCACATAAAGGGACATATGGCAGGGTAGGCTTTCTTTCAGGTTCAAAAGGTATGGGTGGTGCTGCAGTGTTAAACTGCAATGCAGCACTTCGAAGTGGGTCTGGACTTGTTAAAGGGTGTGTAACAGATGCCATATATAATATAGTTGAATCAATGTCAATAGAAGCTATAACCTATGCATTTGATGAATATAACATATCCTTTGATGAGCTGAACAGAGAGCTTATACAGTTTTCAGATGTCATTGCTACAGGCTCTGGTTGCGCAAACATGGAAAATTATAAAAAAATACTAGAATTTATAATAGAAAGCTCAGAGAAACCTTTAGTAATTGATGCGGAAGGAATAAATGTATTAAATCTTGATACATTAAAAAATCACAAACAAAACATCATATTGACACCACATTATGGCGAATGGGCAAGGCTAATAAATAAAGACATTAATTCCACAAGAGAGAATATCATAGAAAATGCAGTTGAATTTGCAGCCAAGTATAATATTTATTTGATATTAAAGGGAGCCAGAACTCTCATTGCTTGTCCAAATGAATACGTCTATATTAATACAACCGGAAATCCTGGTATGGCAACAGCTGGTAGTGGAGATGTTTTAACAGGTATTACAGCATCCTTTATAGGGCAAAAAATAGAAATTACAAATGCTCTTAGAACTGCTGTGTATATACATGGCTTAGCTGGAGATTTAGGCAGCAGTATTGTTGGAGAACATTCCTTGATTGCAGGAGATTTAATCAAATACCTGCCTAAGGCTATTAAAAGAATTTCTTTGGTATAAACCTAAGAGAAAGATTAGAGTATGAATTATGAGTTAATAGAAAACTACAGATAATCAATAGCGAAAGAAACCTTTCAAAGCCTATGTGTATAAGCCTTAATGTTGCATAAAGTCCCTTAATATCTCATAATCAATAATAAACAAATTTTTCTCTTTATTACAATAATATAAAGGCATATAATCTAAACAAGGTGGTGAATGGCAATTATGGGAAGAAATCGATTTGAAAAGGCATTTTACTTTTATATTTTTATTCTAGCCATATCCCTTATTGATATTATTTTTTATTGGTCAATGAGGTCAATATGGTTTTTTATTGACAAAAGGGTAGAGAGTATTTTAGGTGTTGATTTACCCATGGCATGGATAATTTTTGGATTGTTTTGCTTAACTTTTATTTATATTTTTACCAACCTCATAAGTTTTAAAATGAAGCAAAGGAATTATATACATAGACCAAGGATTGTTAATATTATTTTACCAGTACTACTTATAATTATTTTTACTGCTGCTGATTATGTACTGTATTCTATGCTTGACAGCAGTAGTAATATTGTGTTAAGGAATATGGTTGAAATGCTTCCATATCTTTTGCTTATTTTTGCAGTAATATTTTTTATTATATTCTATCCAAGGTTAGGAATTTCAAAAAGTAATATATTTAAATTTTTAACAGCTGCTCTTGTGACTATTCTAATAGCTTTGTATGCTTTGAATTTTGGTGCGGTTAAAATAACCTCTGGACCATATATTCAGTATGTTGACAATTCAAATGTTGCTATAATCTGGACAACCAATAAAAAAAGTACAGGTTATGTGGAATATGGACGTAATGAGGGGAATTTAAAAAAAATTAATCCTTCAACTAATGGAATTGTTGATGCCAATACTAAAATACACAAGGTTATTATACCTGCTAACAATCTGAATGAGTCAGTTTACAGAGTTGGAAGTACTAAAATAAGTGATTATTTTCAAAATAATGTTGAGTATGGAAATACTTCAGTTAGTGATTTTAAAAAGTTTACAAATTATCAGAATAAGGATAATATTACCTTCTATGTACTTAATGATGTGCATGAGAATAGGGATATATACAAAAGGTTTTTATCAGGAGATGATTATGATTTTGTTGTTTTAAATGGTGACACTGTTAATTCCTTTGATAATAAAGATATTATAATAAATGAATTGTTAAAACCCTTATCAGAATATACAAAAGGAATAAAGCCAGTTTATATAGTAAGAGGGAATCATGAGACAAGGGGTGCAGCACAGGTTGAGCTTATGAAATATACTGCATTTCCAGGAAGCAGCTATTATTATACCTTTAAAATTGGACCAGTATATGCAGTTGTATTGGATTCTGGTGAGGATAAACTAGATTCACATGAAGAGTATGGTGGGCTTGCTAATTTTAAAGAATATCGAGAAAAGGAAACAGCATGGCTTGAAAAATTATCTGAAACAGAGGAATATAAGAATGCTATTTTTAAAATTGCATTTATACATATACCTCTTAACAGCTATGATGCTGATAATTCCTATTTGAAAGATTATCAAGAGAAATGGACAAATATATTGAACAACATGAAGATTGATATGGTTTTTTCAGGCCATACCCATGCCCCAGAAGTGATAAATGCAGATAATACTAGATTTAGCTTCCCAACCTATATAGGTGGAGGATCATATGGTAATGAAAATAATTATGCTGCAATAAAAGTAAATGTAGCAAAGGATAGTATGAATGTGCAATACATAACCTATGATGGAAGAATTACCGGTGAATATAATGGTACAGTTAAGCATTAACTAACAAACTAATTAGGTTTATTTCAATTGTAAAATATTTGCCATAATGTACTTGAAGACAATCATCAATGAACCTTATATAATTGAAAATGATTAAAAAAATAAGGGGGTTCTTTGATGCAAAGTTTAAAGCAAAAGTTTAGTTTCGGTTTTGTGGCATTATTTACAACAATTATTTTACTTGGTAATGCTTCTGCAGATGCTGTAGTAAAGAAGGTCGTTTTGCCAAAGATACAATTTACAACAGCACCAACAACTGAATACACAGTTGGAGACAGAATTAAGTTTAATATTAATGCTCTTCCATATGGAGGAAGGGTTGAATACAGAGTAGTATTATGGGAAGATGCTAAAAAATCATATCGCGATTTATGGGATGCAGGGAACGGACATCCTACTCGTTACTACACAAACTGGCATCCATATGGGAATGAAACCTTTACACTTGGATGGCCAATATTTGAACCAGGTGATTATAGAATAACAGTATATGTAAAAAGATTAGGTGTTCCAAACAATCAAGCAGGACTTAAGGGAATGAACTGTGATAACTATGTTGAATCAGTAGCATTTAAAGTAAAGCCTAAGACATCAACCCTATCACTTGATAAGGAAGGTACAACCTATGGTTCAAAGGATGTTGCTTCTCTTGAAAATTTTAAAGGAGAAGTAAGCATTACTGCTAATAATGTAACTTTCAGTAATGCAAACATTGATGGAAACATAACTATTACAGGAGATGAAGCAAGTCTTAATAATGTAATTGTTAATGGAAACATTATTGTTAACCCGGGAACAGAGGGTATAACAAATCTTGAAAATGTATCTGCAAAGGAAATTAAGGTGTTATCAGGAAGCTATGAAAGCATTCATCTAAAGGGTGTTAAGGCAGATACACTAACAACTGATAGCGTGGATGGAGTAAAAGTAATAGCAGAAGTGGGTACACAAATTGGACAAACTATTATAAATACAGATGCGGATATTGAAGCAGCAGGTGGAAGTTTTGGAGAAGTTCAAGTTTCAAATAAAAATGATGATGATAAATATTTAGGCCTTATTGGTAATTTTGATAAGTCAGTTATAGTTAAGTCCTTTGCAACTATTTATGCAGAAGAAGGTGCAGTTGTCCCAAAGGTAGAAATATCAGCAGATGAGGAAGAAACCGAAGTTGCACTATCTGGAAAGTTTAATGAGGTATTAGTTAAAAAGGATGTTTATTTAACAATTGCTCCCGATTCGACAGTTGCAAAGCTTTTAGCTGAAGCCTCTGCAGTAATATATTTAGATGAAAATTCAGCAATTGACAAGCTGGACAGCAGTGTAATTGTGTATACATTTGGAGAAGGAAAAGTCATCGATTATACTGGGGTTGTAATTGAAGGAACCTCAGATATAAAAGTTCCAACAGCAGAGACCGTATTAGGTACAATTGATCCTAAAGCAGAATTAGGATATATAGGTGATGGAACCTATGAAGCTCCTGTTTTGAATATGAAATTTCAGAAGGAGGATGGAACTCCACTAACAGCAACAAGTGGAGATTTATATGTGTATGATGGTGTGGATACTATAAAAATGGCATATCCAGGTGGAGATGCATACACTATATTAGTAAATGAAGATGGAACATTAGCTCTAGCTGGTGGAAGCTATGAGCTATATTTTCCATGTAATGATAAATGGTATGTGCTGAAGTTTACAACAACTCAGATAGGACAAAAGGGAGAGTTAAGCTCAGAGCTAATATCAATAAATGGAAAGACATATGAGAACTAGAAATTAGATGTAGTGAGAATCAGTAGATAATAATAAAATTTATATAGGGTAGTGTAGTATATTTATTAAATATACTACACTACCCTTAACTTGTATGATGAAATAGCCTTAAAACAATAGCTTTAATAGGAATGGGGCATGCTATTTGGTATGTAAATCTATTTGTAAGCTATTGAGAACATAAATTAGGGTAGGGTATCCATGTTGAGGGGAGTTTAGAAAAGCAACGAGGTTTATATTGTGAATAATAAGTTTTTCTGTAATAAATTGATAGCAGTAATTTTTGCAAAAGTGTATAATTAAGCTAATAAGCATAGGAGGTTTTTACTATGGGAGATAAGAGTCCTAAGGACAAGGAAAAAATGAAGAAGAAGGCGGTTAAAAGTGTTTCTTCATCAATATCTTCTTCAGAAGAATCAGGGAAAAAGCCTAAAAAGAAATATTAGTATTGGAAATTTGTTTTGAAGAACTTTTTTACTACATATTTAAAATTTAATCACAAAAAAATTTCAGCTTTCAAGCTGATTTTTTTTGTGAAGAGGTAGCAGCAGTTTACTGGATAGAATAAACAATTTATGATAATTACATAATATAGACATTAACTTCCATTTTTTCTATTGACATAATTTTATAAATATGTTATATAGATAAGTGAACATTAGCACTCAGTAGAGTAGAGTGCTAATAACAATAATATATGTTGGTAGTTTTTTCAAGAAAGGGAGAGATAGAATGGAAACAAAACAATTTAAAGCAGAATCCAAGAGACTGCTGGATCTAATGATTAATTCAATTTATACCCATAAAGAGATTTTTTTGAGAGAGCTTGTTTCAAATGCTAGTGACGCAATTGATAAAATTTATTACAAGGCATTAACTGATGAAACACTAGTGTTTGATAAGGACAACTACTATATTAAGTTAGAAATAGACAAGGAAAACAGGACCTTGAAAATTTCCGATACTGGTATTGGAATGACAAAGGAAGAGCTTGATGATAATCTTGGAGTAATAGCAAAAAGCGGATCATTAAAGTTTAAAAAGGAAAATGAAATAAAAGATGGATATGATATAATTGGCCAATTTGGTGTTGGCTTCTATTCTGCATTTATGGTAGCAGATAATGTTACTGTTATTAGCAAGGCCTTTAGCAGTGATGAGGCATACAAGTGGGAATCTAAAGGAGTAGAGGGCTACACAATAGAACCCTGTGAAAAGGATTCTATTGGTACAGATATTATACTTAAGATTAAAGAAAACACAGAGGATGAAAACTTTGATGAATACATAGAGCAGTATAATCTAAAATCCATCATTAAGAAGTATTCGGATTTTATAAGATACCCAATAAAAATGGACATAACAAGCAGCAAGCTAAAAGAGGGCAGTGAAAAAGAATACGAGGAATATACAGAAGAGCAAACTGTGAACAGTATGGTTCCTATTTGGAGAAGAAATAAGAATGAACTTAAGGATGAGGATTATGATAATTTCTATTCCGAAAAACGTTATGGTTTTGATAAACCACTAAAGCATATTCATATTAGTGTTGATGGGGTGGTTAGCTATAATGCAATTTTATACATTCCAGAAAAAACTCCATATGACTTCTATACTAAAGAATAT
>JARDZI010000122.1 GCA_029240935.1 Clostridiales bacterium | reverse complement strand
GGTGGAATAGGTGTTCCTGGTGGTGGTGAGTCTAACCTGCTATGTAATGGAGGACTTTTCATAATCGCTATATTCATAATTGCTGCTTGTGGATGCTTTAAAGGTCCAATGGGTATTGCACCAATTGGCCGAGGATGTGGTTGCTAATTGATTGAGGGGATACTTCCCCTCCCTACATAAAATATGAGGAGGCGATACTATGGCAGAGGGTCAGGCTGCAATACCACAATTGCCTGGATTTGATATAAATGCAATGACTAAAGCCCTAGGTGGTATGAACTTAGGACCACTTACTGGGATGCTTAATAATATTAATTTAACACAATTATTACCACTCATCCCGACATTTATGAAAATGGTAGGGGGAAGTGGAGGGTTAGGCTCCTTATTCAATCCTGGTGCCGGCGCAGGTGCTGGACTCAATCCTAGTTATTATGGAGGAGGCTACCCTGTTGCAACAGCACCTGGTGCAGTAGCTCCAGCATTTGTAGTCCCTCAACACCTTCAAGCTGATCCTAGATTTGTTGTTTTAGGTGCTCTTAAACCTTTTCTACCCCAGGACAAAGGTATTATGATTGATCAAATTATAAAATTCCTCGTTTTGTATTTAACGATAAGTCCTATTCTACCAAAAGCTCCTATAAGACCTCCAGTTCCAATGACTGCCCCAGTAGTTGCTGCTGTACAGCCATCACCTAAATCAGAGGTTCCAGTGAATACTTAAAGAACTGCCATGGCAGTTCTTTTTTAAATATTTTCTTTGTAACCTTTTCCACGAATTGAGAATATACTACTATTAAGCAGACATTATTCGACATTATAACTATAAAAAAATGAGGTGAGTTTATGAACTTCAATCCATACAATCCTACACCATTTAATGTGGATTCTTGTAAATGTAATAAAAAACATCATAGGCATCATCATGACGAAAGTTGTAATATACAACCCCAACCTCCAGTTTGTATGCCTGGAGGAAATAATATATTTTTTACAATATTAATAATTGCATTAATATTTTTTATAAAAAAGAGACCACCTTTGCCATGTTAGCCAATATTAACTCATAAATGTTGAAAGGAGTATAACTATGGCCCATAATATTAAACCAAATCCATCCCAAGGAATAGATTTTGATACACTTGCAAAAATGGATTTAGGAGCACTTGTGCAGTTTTTAACCTCACTTGATCAAAATCAGGCTGCAACACTATTCCAAAACCTAAAAATAGATCCTAATGATGAAAGGTTTCGACTTAAAGAAGGAGATCCTAGGCTTAATATGTTGTCAACTCTAAAATCCTTTGTTCCACCAGAAAACGCACAGATAATTGATCAAATAATCAAGGTATTCTCTACCCATAAATAGCCAACTAAGATTCCACAATGTAGTGGCAGGTCTCTGTACCTGCCTATTTCTACTATGCATAATGTCCTAGTCAGTTGGGCAAAAGCCTGTAACTACATTGTAAAGAGTAACTATTTATTGAAAGTCATATAGCTTGCAAATACTCCTTCAATACAAACTTAAGCTATGCTCATATTTAATGCTTTAATGAGAATTATAATTGCAGTAGAGGATAAATTGAATATGGAATGATTAATAACTGCTGCCCTATATCCATACTTTTCATATAGATAACAATTATATATTCCAACAGCAAAAAATGCTACTACTCCTGCCAAATTATAATGCAGTAGAGTAAACAGCAGGGAGGATATTATTGCAGCAGCTATTTTGCCTATTTTTTTAGAAATTCCTCCATATAGGATATGTCTGAATATAAATTCTTCAAGAACAGGAGCAATTACAACTGTTAAAACTGTAAGTGCTATTATTGCAAGCCAGCTGCCTTTTAAGAACATATCCATTATTTCCTGTGACTCAAGCTCTATATGAAACACTTGATTTATTATCAAAACAAATACAGCACTAACTAGCTTTGATAAGAACATGAAAACAATAGAATATAAAAGGATTTCAAGTTTCTTTTTCTTTAATGGTCTAAAGTAATATGTAAGCTCATTATCTTCCCTGAATCGACCCATAAATATAAAAATAAATATTACAAGAATAAATGGCATTAATTGCTCAGTAAAAAGTGTGATTCCAATATATATTATAAACATAAGTATCAATAGATATCTATTAATCCTATCCTTTACATATTTTCTAAATACAAACCATGGTGGAAGTGCTAATAAAGCTAAAACCGAAAGTGACTTCAAAATATCCATATATGTTATATTTTTTCCCATAAACCTTCTCCTTTTTTACTTAATACTAGGTAAATATTATACGATTATACAACTTATAAAAGTCTTTACATTACAAGATATAATTTGCCTATTGAATGTGTAAATTCTATATTACAACAAAATAGTAGTTTTCCAAATAAAAGTCAGGTATTAAGCTAATATACAGGTGCCTAATATCTGACTTATTTATATGTGTTTATAGATTAGTTATTCCAATTCTTTTTTACCAATACATACCTTCTCAATTATCTCCCACAACTCTTCTCTTCCTACCTTAGTCTCAGAAGAAAAAGAAATAAAGAGGTCATCTTTTTCAAGCTGAAGAGATTTCTTAATCATTGCAATATTTTTAAACATCTGATTTTTAGAGAGCTTATCAGCCTTAGTAGCAACCACTACAGCTTGACTTCCTGTTGCTTTCATCCATTGAAACATAATTTTATCATCCTGTGTTGGCTCATGTCTTATATCAACCAATTGGATAACAAGCTTTAGCATAACACGATTTGTGATATACTTCTCTATCATTTCCCCCCATTTGACCTTTTCTACCTTTGATACCTTGGCATATCCATAACCTGGTAGATCGACCAAATACAATTCATCATTTATATTATAAAAATTGATTGTTCTTGTTTTGCCTGGGGTACCGCTTATTCTTGCTAGGGCTTTTCTACTTACCATAGTATTTATTAAAGAGGATTTACCTACATTGGACCTTCCTGCAAGAGCTACTTCAGGAAACCCTTTTTCTGGATATTGAGAGGGAATTGCAGCTACCGCATCTAAGTCTACTTTCCTTATAATCACTTTATTTCCCCCTTCAATGCAATATCCAAAACCTCTTCAACCCTATCAGCAAATATAAAGTTTATTTTCTTTTTTATATTATCAGGTATTTTATCAATGTCATTTTTGTTTTCCCCAGGAAGTATAACCGTCCTAATACCAGCTCTATAGGCTGCCAGAGACTTTTCCTTTACTCCACCTATTGGAAGTATTCTTCCTGTTAAGGTAATTTCACCTGTCATTGCAATATCACTTCTAACTGGTCTTTTGGAAAGTGCAGATACCATAGCTGTTATTAATGTTACTCCTGCAGATGGTCCATCCTTTGGTACAGCTCCTTCAGGTACATGTACATGAATATCAGTGACTTTATAAAAATCAGGATCAATATTAAACTGTGCAGCTAAAGCACGTACGTAGCTATAACCCGCTCTTGCAGATTCCTTCATTACATCTCCAAGCTGGCCAGTCAGTTCAAGCTTTCCAGTTCCTGGCATAGGCATTACCTCAATAGCAAGAGTGTCCCCGCCATATGCAGTCCATGCAAGCCCCATTACAACTCCAACCTGATCCTTATTACTCTTTTCTTCATATTTATATCTTGGTGCTCCTAAGTATTTTTGCAAATTTTGCTGAGTAATTTTAATTTTAATATTCTTATTCTTAGCGGCTTCTACTGCTGCCTTTCTACATATGGCACCAATTCTTCTTTCAAGGTTTCTAACACCAGATTCACGGGTATAGTGATTTACAATATCCTTTATTGCCTTTTCTGAAATAGAAAGATTCTCTTTATCTAATCCATTTTCCTTAAGCTGCCTTTCCATAAGATGTCTGCTGCAAATATGAACTTTCTCCTCATCTGTGTAACCAGAAATATTAATAATCTCCATTCTATCCATTAAAGGTCTTGGTATTGTTTCAAGGGTATTTGCAGTAGTAATAAACAAAACCTTTGATAAATCATATGGGAGTTCCAAATAATGATCTCTAAAATTATAGTTTTGCTCAGAATCAAGTACCTCAAGAAGTGCATCTGCTGGATCCCCCTTGAAGTCAGAACTCATTTTATCAATTTCATCCATTAAGAAAACAGGATTTTTTGTGGCAGCCTGCTTCATACTATAAATTATTCTACCTGGGATTGCCCCTATATAGGTTTTTCTATGTCCTCTAATTTCTGCTTCGTCTCTAACTCCACCTAGTGACATTCTGACAAACTTCCTATTCATTGCATTTGCAATAGATTTTGCAATTGATGTTTTACCTACACCAGGAGGACCTACAAGACATAGAATAGGACCCTTCATTGTTTTACTCAGCTTTCTAACAGCAAGATACTCAAGTATCCTTTCTTTTACATCTTCAAGTCCATAATGCTCTCTTTCAAGAACTTCTTTAACCTTATCCAAATCCTCAACATCCTTAGTTTCTTTATTCCATGGAAGATCAACAACTAAGTCAAGATAGGTTCTAATTACCCCACTCTCAGGGGAGTTAGTTCCAAGCTTTTCAAGACGGGACAATTCATAGAGCACCTTATCCTTTACATCCTTTGGAGGTTTTGCCTTGTCAATTTTCTTTTTATATCCATCAACCTCTGCTTGAATACCATCCTTATCACCGAGCTCCTCCTGTATTACCTTGAGCTGTTCCCTAAGATAATATTCCTTCTGCATCTTATCAATTTTTCTTTTTACCTTCATACCTATTTTTCTTTCAATTTTCAGTATGTCTATTTCTCTTGCCATTATCTCCAATAATTTTTTCAATCTATCGATTGGATTTACAGCTTCAAGCAATTCCTGTCTGTTTTCTTGTTTTAATACAAGATATGAAGTAATCACATCTCCAAGTTTTCCAGGTTCATCAATATCTGTAACCGTTAAAAGTATTTCATCAGGTATAGTATTGTTTAGCTTAATATAATCCTCGAATGCAGAAATGGCCTGTCTCATTAATGCCTCAACCTCAGCTGTCTTATCCACTTCTATTTCAGAGTGTACCTTAACACTGCATTCAAAATAAGGGTCCTCACTAACAACTTGATCTATTTCTGCTCTGTATAAACCCTCTACTAATACTCTTATAGTATCACCTGGCAGTTTAAGTATTTGCTTTATTTTGGAAACCGTACCTATTCTATATATATCTTCCAAAGTTGGATTCTCAAGCTTATGATCCACTTGAGTAACCAAAAATATAGTTTGGTTTTTTACCATTGCAGCCTCTAGTGCTAGTATTGATTTTGGTCTTCCAACATCAAAGTGCAAAACCATGTGTGGAAAAATAGTTATCCCCCTTATTGGTAATAAGGGAAGCATATTATCCTTAAAATCTTCCATTTATTTCATCTCCTTCTGTTACATAGCCAAACCTTATGTTTTCTATTAATCCAAATAAAATTGGACACATAAATAATTTAATTACTTTCTAAACTAAGCCATTGTTATAATATTATACCTATATAGTGGAAAACATGCAACTTTTGAAACACATTAAGTATACTTATTTTTCCCTTCATGTATTAAATTATTTATTATCTTCTAAGCAAAAAGAGGAACGATGTTCCTCTTTTTTACACACTTTTAGCTGATAGTATTTCAACACTTGACTTAACATTATTTGTTATTGAAAACTTATTATCAGACTCCAATATCAAAGCCTCTTTTATTACTTCCTCGATTGTATCTACTGGTAAGATTATAATATCTAATTCCTTAAAGGTTTCTTGCCAGTTCTCACGTGGAATGATAACCTTCTTAACTCCTGCTTTTCTTGCTGCTTCTATTTTTGCTAAAATTCCCCCTATTGGTTTTACTAATCCTCTTATAGATATTTCACCTGTCATGGCCACCACATTATTCACAGGTATACCTTTTATAGCACTGTAAATAGCAGTTGTAATAGTAATCCCGGCAGAAGGTCCATCAATGGGTACACCTCCTGGAATATTGATATGTATATCAAATCCGCTTGGGTCAACATTTAAATATTTTCTTAGAACAGTTAAAACATTATCTACCGAGCCTCTAGAAGTACTCTTCCTTCTAAATTTTCTGCCATATGATCCAGTTTCCTCTTCATCAATTATTCCTGTAATCATTATTTTACCACATTTATCTTGAGCTACTATGGCTGTTGCCTCAATCTCAAGAAGTGTACCCATATTAGGTCCATATACTGCAAGGCCATTTACATATCCCACCTGTGGTGAGGATTCGATTTTCTTTTCAGGACGTGGATTATAATTACCACTTTCTATAACCCATTCCACATCCTCAACAGTAATATTTATACGTCTTTCGTTTATTGCAATCCCACCAGCTATTTGAATAATATTTACTGCTTCTCTGCCATTAGTTGCATATTTACTTACCTCTCTTGAACCCTCCTCACTTATTACAAACCCACCCTTGTTAGCTGCGTTTTTTGCAATTATCTCTATCTCATCAGGTGTAAGAGCTCTGAAAAATATTTCTACACACCTAGATCTGATTGCAGGTGAAATGTCCTCGGGATTTTTAGTTGTAGCGCCTACAAGTCTAAAATCAGCTGGAAGTCCATTATCAAATATATCCTTTATATGGATTGGTATATTTGGGTCCTCTGAGCTGTAATAAACACTATCAAGAAATACCTTCCTATCTTCAAGAACCTTTAACAGTTTATTCATTTGAATGGGATGAAGTTCCCCAATTTCGTCAAGAAAAAGTATTCCACCGTGTGCTTTGGTAACGGCACCTGGTTTTGGCTGGGGAATTCCTGCAACTCCCATGGCGCCAGCCCCCTGATATATTGGATCATGAACAGAGCCTATCAATGGGTCTGCTATTCCTCTATCATCAAACCTTACAGTTGTAGCATCTACCTCAATAAATTTTGAATTATACTTAAATGGTGAAAATGAATTTTTTTTTGCTTCCTCAAGAACAAGTCTAGCAGCTGCAGTTTTTCCTATGCCTGGAGGTCCATATACTATAACATGTTGAGGATTTGGACCACACAATGCTGCTTTTAGAGCCTTAATCCCCCTCTCTTGACCAATTATCTCCTGAAAAATAGCTGGTCTAGTTTTCTCTGAAAGAGGTTCTGTTAAACAAGTTTCCCTCATCTTTCTAAGCTTTTCTAATTCCTTTTTACTTTCCCTTTCAATTGTAACCTTTTGACTTTGCTGTCCCTTTAATAGATTATAAAAATAAATTCCTATTACAGCAGTGAACACAAAATTCAGAATCATAAATATCTGACTGCCAATCATTTTATCCCCTCCCTTATTTTACATGTTTAGTATGTACAATAGGGGGAATAATATTCAGCTTTTAATGATAATTTTTAATTGATTATTAAACATAATGTGAAAACTATACTTATTACACATATTAGGAAGAATGCGTCGCAAGTTGTCTTATGTTAACTGAAACAATTTAACTACTATGTGTTGTAGGGGCGAACAGTGTTCGCCCGCAATTGTGCACTATGATACAGGCATAGTGCACAATTCTGGTGCCTCACGGGCGAACGCTGTTCGCCCCTACGTAATATCCATATTCATACCTGTGTTTAAAGGTGATTTGTGACGCATAACCCCACTTTTGTATTTTGTACTTGATATTATCTCTTACATAGGATTAAAAAACAGGCACGCAAAAATACGTGCCTGTTTTGTCTGTTTTATAAAATTCTATGATACGCTTTCATTAGTCTTTTTAATTTTAGCTTTCTTTGGGGCTGCTGGAACTTTTTTTATGCTCTTCTTTAGTCCCTCACCTAATACTAGGTTTGGAGATTGCTTATTTATAACAGTATCATAGGTAACAATGCATTTCCTTATATCATCCCTTGATGGTATATCATACATAACATCAAGCATTAGTGCTTCTGTTATGGCTCTTAAACCTCTAGCACCTGTCTTTCTGCTAAGTGCCTCTTCAGCAATTGCATCAAGTGCTTCCTTTTCAAATTCAAGTTCTACCCCATCAAGTTCGAAGAGTCTCTTATACTGCTTAGTCAAGGAATTTTTTGGTTCAGTAAGAATCTTGATCAATGCTTCTCTGTCAAGTGAACCCAGAGTAACAATTATAGGTAGTCTTCCTACAAATTCAGGTATTAAGCCAAACTTCAATAGATCCTCTGGAAGAATACTTTTTAATATATCCCCAATATCCTGTTGCTCCTTACTTTTAATCTCAGCTCCAAAACCCATGGAATTCTGATGCATTCTCTTTTCAATTAATTTTTCAATACCATCAAATGCACCACCACAAATGAATAGGATATTTGTAGTATCTATTTGTATGAATTCCTGATGTGGATGCTTTCTTCCTCCCTGGGGAGGAACGCTTGCTACAGTTCCTTCAAGAATCTTTAAAAGTGCCTGTTGAACACCCTCACCAGAAACATCCCTTGTAATTGAAGGATTTTCTGACTTTCTAGCTATCTTATCTATCTCATCAATATAAACAATACCCTTTTCTGCTCTTTCAATATCATAATCAGCATTTTGAATGAGCTTTAAAAGGATGTTTTCGACATCCTCACCTACATAGCCTGCTTCTGTTAATGTTGTAGCATCTGCTATAGCAAATGGTACATTTAAAAGCTTAGCAAGAGTTTGAGCTAAAAGAGTTTTCCCTGAACCTGTAGGTCCAAGAAGCACAATATTACTTTTTTGCAGTTCAACATCATCATTCTTCATTTTAGGAGTATTTATTCTCTTATAATGATTATATACTGCTACTGCTAAAGATTTTTTAGCGCTATCCTGGCCAATAACATATTGCTCAAGAAATTCCTTTATCTCTTTAGGCTTAGGTAAATCTGTTAAATCCATCTCCTGTTCAACTTCAAGCTCTTCTGCGATTATTTCTGAACATAGTTCAATACATTCATCACAAATATATACTCCAGGTCCTGCAATTAATCTCTTTACCTGATCCTGGTTTTTACCGCAGAAGGAACACTTTAGTTGTTTCTTGTCTTCTAGTCTTGACATCCCAACACCTCACTATATCACTTAATCTTATTAGTGATTACTTCGTCTATTAAGCCATATGCCTTAGCTTCTTCAGCAGACATAAAATTATCTCTTTCAGTATCTCTTTCGATATTTTCCAGTGGCTGACCTGTTCTTTCACTTAAGATTTGATTTAATTTTTTCCTAGTTTTTATTATATGCTCTGCATGGATTTTTATGTCCGATGCTTGCCCCTGTGCTCCACCTGATGGTTGATGTATCATTATTTCACTATTTGGAAGAGCAAATCTTTTTCCCTTTGCTCCAGCAGCAAGTAGGAATGCTCCCATGGAAGCTGCCATACCAACGCAAATAGTGGAAACATCAGGTTTAATGTATTGCATAGTATCATATATTGCAAATCCTGAAGATACAGATCCACCTGGACTGTTAATGTATAAATTTATGTCCTTGTCTGGATCTTCTGCTTCTAGAAATAGTAGTTGAGCTACCACCAAACTAGCTGTAATGTCATTAACTTCATCTCCAAGAAATATAATTCTTTCTTTTAATAATCTTGAATAAATATCATAGGATCTTTCGCCTCTACTGGTTTGTTCAATAACCATAGGTACTAAACTCATCCTTATCCCTCCAATTTGTAAAAAATTAGTTGATCAAGCAGGTTATTTATTTCCAATACTTATCAGTACTGTTCAATAAATCTATTAAACATCAGGTAGACTTATTGAATTTTCTTGCTTGAACTAACCAAAAAATCAATAACCTTATTATTAGCAAGTTCTTCTTTAATTATTTCTCCTTGAGTATTTAATATACTCTCCTTCATTTTTTGTGTATCCTTTGTTCCATACATAGCAGCCAGTTCATCTGCTCTCTTTTCAATATCTTCATCAGGTATAGTAACCTTCTCAGCTTTTGCTATTGTCTCTAATACAAG
>JARDZI010000121.1 GCA_029240935.1 Clostridiales bacterium | reverse complement strand
GAGATATGGGCTTTGAGGTTTATTTAGCTGTTGATGAATTTTCCTGGTCTAAGCAGACCTTACCAACCTCCCTTAGGAGGAATATTATTAATATGTCTATTGCAGATGAACTAAATATATTTTTATACCCAATGGATACTCCAACAAATATTGCAAACCCTGTGGATTTAAAGTTATTAAGAAATAGCTTCCCTAATTCAAAATTATTTATGGTTGCAGGAAGTGATGTGATTATTAATGCTTCCTGCTACCAAGCAGCTAGAAGTGAAAACTCAATACATACCCTTCCCCATATAATATTTGATAGAAGAAACCTTAACTATAGGCATGAACATGATGAATTTCTAAATGAAGCATTAAAGAAAATTGAAGGAGAAGTAATTAGGCTTGCCCTACCTACCCAATATGAGGATATTAGTTCTACTCAAATTAGAAACTATATAGATGAAAACAGAGATGTTACAAGCCTGGTTGATCCACTTGCTCAAAAGTATATCTATGAAAATAGCTTTTATAGAAGAGAGCCTCAATACAAGACACTTATTGAACCAATTTCTATTGAGGTTGAGATTATAGAAAACATAACTTCTGATATTATTGAAAGGGTATCACTTATATTTAATAAAAATTTCCTAAATATTTATAGTAAATTTAAGGAGTTCTCAAGTAAAAATAATGCTAGGTTAATCCTTATTAAGGATGCTTTGCAGGGTGGAAAAATATTGGGTTTCTCAGCCTTTCACTGGGTCCGCTCAAATGCATTATATAATGATTTTAAAAATAGTTTGGTTTCAGAATATATCCGTGAAAATGGAGTAGGTAGAATAATTTTAATAGATGGAGTTTTTATTGATAGGACTTGTTCATTGGATAATCTGGAGCAGCTAATATTAACTGAAACACTATCCTTTTGCTTAGCTAAGGATTATGCTTATGCAGTTTTCCAAAATATTATAAATAGTTATAATTCCAAATCACTCTATGAGCTTTTAGAGCTCCAGGGTTTTATCCATTTACCCTATGGGAAAGAGTGCAATCCAATTTATGTTGTAAATATGAATTCTCCATGTACTCTTTATCTTGATGTTAAAACAATGATTAAAGAACCCTATAGAAATAGTGTAAATGTTCAAAAGGCAATACTTAAATCCAGAAAGCGCCTTCAAAGTGCTTTAACTAAAATTTATCCTGGTAATTTAGTACTATCCTTTGATAGAACCATGCTGCATAATACCCTTATTAGAAAAATTTGTGAAGAAAATGGTGTATCAACATTGCAGACTCAACCCCGTAATCTTGGACCTGCCATTTGCGTGCCCTTTGGAAATATTTTAAGAAGGCATATTGTTCCTAATACAATTACTAAAGCTCTTCATACTGAAAAACTCTTTGCACCAGACATGAAAAGCAGTAAAATAGGCCCTTTCCCCTATTACATGGATTTAGAAACACAGCTTAAGATGATTCATTCCTTTAACAGACCGATTATTCTTGTAGATGATCTTCTTCATAATGGATACAGAGCAAAGGCAATATATCCATTGTTGAAAAGGGAGGATATTAAAGTTCAAAAAACAATCGTTGGAATACTATCTGGAAAGGGTAAGGAATTAATGGATATACAGAACATGGAGGTGGAAAGTGCTTATTTTATTCCCAAATTAAGAGCTTGGTTTAATGAAAGCTCCCAATATCCTTTCATAGGCGGTGATACTTTATGGAGGGGTATTTATCCAGAAAAATATTTAGTACCTTCAATAAACTTAATATTACCCTATACTTCACCAACATTTTTAAAAAATTCATCAAAAAGCTCTATTTATAATCTATCTGAGGTATGCATAGAAAATTCAATTGCAATATTAACAGCACTTGAAAAAGAGTATCAAGCTGTGCATGAAAGAAGTCTAACCCTTGCATCCCTTGGAGATGTATTTATAACTCCAAGATATCCTGACAGAGGATTAGATATTAATTATGACTTTAATCTAGACACATCTCACTACCTGGAAAATGACCTAGAGCAGTTAAGAAGAATGGAATATATTATTAACAGAATTTAGGAGGATATGATGTATTTTTATAAGCTATATGATAAACTACTGTTTTCTAATGTTAAATACCCGAACCTTGATCAAGTATTGGAAGAAGATATTGTTAAATGTGAGGATGTTATATACTTCCTAATCAATTCCGAGCCGTCAGTATCTAGAAGGAGCTACTCACTATCAGACCCTTCCCTATTCTATCAAGATAAGGAGGATGTCAAGTTATTAAAAGAAAAAGCTACAAATACAGATAATTTCCCAGAGTGGATTATAAAAAAGATCCAAGCTAAAAGTATAAAGCTAATAAATACTGGCTACCCCAAATGGAAGGATGCCTTAAGTATAAATACTCCTTCTAAATGGAGAGTTAATGTTATAGGACTTGGAGATGTTGGAGGTACCCTAGTTACAGGTCTTAGATTACTTGGAGGGGACTGTATATCAAGTATTGGTATTTATGATCTTGATATGGATAAGGCTAAAAGATGGGAATATGAAGCAAGTCAAATACTAAATTCTAATAATATGCAAGCCTTCCCAGAGGTTGTTTGTATTGATAATGAGGATTTGTTTAATTGTGATATGTTTGTATTTTGTGTATCAGTTGGAGTCCCATCTATTGATAAGGATGTAAAGGACGTTCGTATGGCTCAATTTGATGGCAACTCGAGGGTTGTAAATATTTACGCTAAAGAGGCTCGAGGAAAGGACTTTAAAGGAATATTTGCTGTGGTTTCAGATCCTGTTGATTTGCTTTGTAAGTCAGCTTTTTTATCAAGCAATACAAATTCCTCTGGTGAAGTTGATTTCTTTGGGTTAGCTCCTGAGCAGATAAAAGGCTATGGATTAGGTGTTATGAATGCAAGAGCTGTTTATTATGCTAAGCAAAGCAGTTCAACGATTCAGTACCTAAAAGAAGGCAGAGTGTTTGGGCCTCATGGGGAAGGACTTATTGTGGCAGATAGTATAATTAACTATAATAATAAACTGTCAATTGAGTTAACAAAGTGTGTTAAACATGCAAATATTGAAATAAGGAAAACAGGTTACAAACCATATATTGCTCCTGCCTTTTCATCTGGTGCTCTCTCCTTAATTAATACAATAAAGGGAGAGTGGCACTACAGCTCTAACTTTATGGGAGGTGTGTTTATGGGAGCTAAAAACAGGCTTTTAAACTCTGGAATAGAAATTGAAAGACTTAACTTGGATGAAAAGCTACTGGAAAGACTTGAAAAATCCTATGAAGAGTTAGGAATGATACTATGAAACCCATTAATGTAATTATGCCTGAAAATGTTTCACCTACACTGAACAAAATGGTTAAGTCAGCTATTCCACTGGAAAATTCAGTTTTGATAAAGAATATCAATCAGAACCTTGATCTTAAAAATAAAAAACTGGTATTTGTTGTTGAGCTTGACGAAGCTGGTTTATGCCTTCCAATACTAAATATGTTCTCAATGCTATATAAGCTCGGCTCTAACCTTCTACTCGGCTCGGAAGGTATCTTGCTCATACACAGCAACTCTGACTTATATACCAAGTCTTCTGCTGCTACAATCATATTTCTTGCTAATGGTCTTGGATGTCGTTTTATAGGACACCCAGTTGTTGAAGCTACCAAAAGCTTTAATAATTTTTCCACCTGGCAAAAAACTCTTAATTTGTCACTAGAAGAAATTTGTATGGAACAGTGTAAAAAACTGGGCAAAAGATTCATTGAGGATACTCCCATTATAAAGCGTGACCCAAACCTATTGGTACTTCATGCCAGTTTACGTACTACCTCAAATACTCTTTTGCTCTGGAACATGATTAAAAATAAATTATCAGGCTGCATTATAAAAGAACTTAACGTTGAAAATGGAACAGTAAAGGATTGTACTGGATGTTCCTTTAAAACCTGCATGCATTATAGCGCACAAAACAGCTGTTTTTATGGTGGAATTATGGTTGAGGATATATATCCAGCAATAGAAAATGCAGATGCAATTCTATGGGTATGCCCTAACTACAATGATGCACTATCAGCAAATTTAACCGCTGTAATAAATAGGATGACAGCCCTCTACAGAAAAACTCCATTTTATGACAAGACCTTATTTTCTATAATTGTATCTGGCAGCTCAGGGAGTGATTCAGTTGCAAAGCAGCTTCTAAATGCGCTCAACATTAACAAAGGTTTCAGGCTGCCTCCTAATTTCGCAATTATGGAAACTGCAAATGACCCCAAAAGTATTAGCAAGGTTTTCAACATAGAAAAAAAAGCAGAAGAGTTTAGTAAAAATATTTTAAATGAGATTAAAATTTAATACCCTGATGAATAACCATCAGGGTATATTTTTTATGCTTTAATAAAGATTTGATTAATACTCTTTGGGGATAAGAACTGCTTAAAAATCAATGGAGCAACTATTGTAACCCATGCTCCCATAAGGAAATAACGAATAAAGTCACTTGTCATTCCTTCAGGTAATGTTGGCTTTAATAGTGCTTTAATTGCTACTAAAACCAACATTCCTAATGCATATTTAGTAATCTGTTTCCATAGCACTGTCTTTACCTGAAACTTGATATAACTTGTTTCTATCAAGTACCCAATATAGAAGCTTACGAGGGTTCCTGCAACCTTATAATAGTCATTTGTTTTAAAAACAAACATTCCTATTATTGCAGGAATAATAACTACTAAAAAAATAGTTTTTCTTCCCGTTCTTTCAGCATAATCAAATAACTGGTTAGATATAATAACCCAAATAACTCCGATTAATGCTCCTACTAATACATCCTGTGGAGTATGTACTCCAAGATACATTCTAGATATGCCCACTAGTATTATAAGTATTATTCCTACAAAATATAACCACTTGCTTTTTATTTCAAGCATCATAGAGGTCCAAAAGGATGCTGTACACTGTGTATGTCCGCTAGGAAAGGAAAATCCTCCTGCAGTCTCCTGTCTTAAAACACGCAAGGTTGTATCTCTTTCAAATGGTCTTGGAACTTTAAATATCTGCTTAACTGTTGTATTTATTAAACCATTTGATAAATATGCAAACCCAAGCCTATATCCAAATTCCTTATTAATACACCAATATATCAATGCAACTCCAGCCATAAAAAAATAGTCCTCACCTAACATCGTAACTATTTGAAACAGTTGGTCCAGAAAACCATTATGGAAGGATTGTATAAATTTAATAACTTCCATACTTCATGCCCCCCTAATCTTAATAAATATATTATACCATTAATTGGATTATTTTGCTTTTAATTTTGCTCTTGAAACCTTAATGAATATATGGTAATATTTATCTGATATAGATAAGGAGGTGAAAAGATGAAAAACGAGGTTTTAGTTGATAAGATTTTAGAAATACTTCCAGACTTTTCAATTACAGCAATTCCAGAATTCCAGGAAAGGAGTATATCTAAAATTAAATATTATGTCAACTAAAGCAGGTAATCATCTTAAACCATAAAGACTATTAATAGAATTATTAGTTCAGGTAAGATTACTTGCCTGGACTTTTTTATTGAATATTTATTTTAAATTTATTTAGGTTTTTTAGAAATTCCTAAAAAGAGTCCGGGTATATTACACTTACTGGACTCTTTTATATTAGGAGGTAAAGAAATGATAGAAATTGGGTTAAAAGAAATACAAAAATATTATGGTGCAAATAAAATACTAGAAAACTTATCCTTTGAAATTCAAACTGGAGAAAAAATTGGGTTAATAGGAAATAATGGTACAGGAAAAACTACTGCATTCAAAATTATATCTGGGATTGAAAACTATGATAATGGAATGTTAATGATTAGAAAGGGAGCATCAATTGGTTATCTTGATCAAATACCTGATTATCCAAAGGAATTTAAGGTCATTGATGTGTTAAACTCTGCTTTTAATGAGGTCCATAAAGTAGGAATAGAACTGAAATCCCTTGAAGTTGAAATGTCAAATATTAATAATGAGTCCTTAAACTCCACCATGAAAAAATATGGGGAAAAGCTTCAACTATTTGAACATTTAGGTGGATATGAGATTGAAGATAAAATAAATAAAATTTGTACAGGATTAAAAATTTATGATTCCCTAAGAGATAGACCTTTTAATACCTTAAGTGGTGGAGAAAAGACAAGAATTGTTCTAGCGAAAATTCTTCTTGAAAATTCGGATATACTACTCCTTGATGAACCTACAAACCACCTTGATATGGAATCACTAGAATGGCTGGAGGATTTTCTTTTACAATATAAGGGGACTGTATTAATTGTATCCCACGACAGATATTTTTTAGATAGGGTTGTGACTAGAATCATAGAGGTTGAAGATGGAGAAGCAAATATTTATCATGGTAACTACACATATTTTGTTGATGAAAAAGAAAGAAGGCTTTTAGAACAGTTTGAAGCCTTTCAGGATCAACAGAAAAAGGTAAAGGCTATGGAAAAAACAATTAAAATGCTTATGGAGTGGGGAGATAGAGGAGATAATCCAAAGTTCCATAGGAAGGCTGCAAGTATGCAAAAGAGACTTGATAAAATGGATAAAATTGAACGCCCCACCCTTGATAAAGCAAAAATCCAACTTGATTTTTCAGGAAGTGAGAGATCTGGAAAGGATGTAATAAGTATTAGGTCCCTTTCAAAATCCTTTGGCTCCAATGTGCTTTTCCAAAATATTGATATGGGAGTGCAGTATGGAGAAAAACTTGCTATAATAGGTAAAAATGGAAGTGGTAAATCTACACTCTTTAAAATTTTACTTGGTGAAAATACTCAAGATTCTGGTGAGGTTAACCTAGGTACAAATTTAAAAATAGGATATCTTGAACAAAATGTTGCATTTAATGATGAAAATCATACTGTTCTGGAAGAATTTAGAGACTCCTTTGTTTGTAGTGAAGGCCAGGCTAGAAGAATATTAGCTAAATTCCTATTCTATGGAGAGGATGTTTTTAAAACAGTTAAAAACCTCTCAGGAGGTGAAAAAAGTCGCCTCAAGCTATGTCAATTGATGCATCAGGATATAAATTTATTGCTACTAGATGAACCTACTAACCATCTAGATATTGAATCCAGAGAAATGCTTGAGGATGCCTTAAACAATTTCATTGGCACAATACTATTTATTTCACATGATAGATATTTCTTAAATAAGATATCAGAAAAGATATACGAGCTAAAGAATGGGGATCTAGATGTTTATCTCGGTAATTATGATTATTATAAGCAAAAATGTTTAGAAAAGGTTGAAAACAAAATAATTGAAACCATAAAACCAATTGTAAATAAAAATTTTCCTAAAAGACAACCTTCAACCCCATTAGAGAGTAACAAGAAGCTTCAAGAAAAGCTTGAAGTAAAAATATCAAGTATTGAAGAACTTATTAAGGACAAGGATATAGAAATGCAAAATAACTCTGACAATTATGAACTTCTAGATACTTTATTTAAGGAAAAGTCAGAGCTGCAAAGAGAGCTTGATTTAGTCATTGAGGAATGGCTTACTACAAATCCAGAATAAAATTATGTTAGGAGGCTACTTTATGAGTAATTATACTGTTACTGAAGGAATGACATATCCAAAATTTAGTCTTATGGGTTCCGACGATAGGGAACATAGCTTAGAGGATTATCCTGGTAGAAAGATTGTGCTTTATTTCTACTCAAAGGACAACACTGCAGGTTGAACAAACGAGGCCACTTCCTTTAGAGATAATATAAAGGAACTGGAAAGCCGCAATGTTGTTGTGGTAGGAATAAGTAGGGACACAATTTCAACACACAAAAAATTTATTGAAAAGTACTCACTCCCCTTCATCCTTCTTTCAGACCCTGAGAGAGAGGTTTGCAGTCTTTATGATGTACTTAAGGAAAAAAACATGTATGGTAAGAAAAGTATTGGAGTTGAGAGAAGTACATTCATTATTGATGAAAATGGTATAATCAAAAAAATATTCAGAAAAGTCAAGGTAGATGGTCACATTGAGGAAGTATTAAAAGCTATTGATAGTTTACAATAAAAATTAGAAACACTAGCTATTGAGACTAGTGTTTCTAATTTTTTTAAGCTTTATATTAAAATATTTTTATTAACTTTTAAAAAACAGGATTGAGAGGTTTATTTCCACTTAAAACCTCTACTATATTCTGAGCTGCCATAAGTGCCATATTAGTTCTAGTATCGATGGTTGCACTTCCAATATGGGGAAGCATAACAACATTATCTAGGTCCTTTAGTTCCATTTCAAACTCAGGTTCTCTCTCATATACATCAAGGCCTGCAGCCATTACCCTTCCACTTTTTAATGCAGTCACAAGAGCTTTTTCATCAATAATTGGACCTCTAGCTGTATTAATAATAATCACTGTTTTTTTCATTTTATTAAACTCATTTTCTCCAATCAAATGTCTTGTTTCCTCTGTTAATGGAAGATGAATTGATATGAAATCTGATTCCTTAAGCAGTGCGTCCATGTCAACATATTTTGCTCCATATTTTTGCTCAAATTTTTCATCCCTAGATCTATTGTAGTAAAGAATATTCATATCAAATCCCTTACTCTTCTTTGCAAATGCCTTACCGATTCTGCCCAATCCTATTATTCCAAGTGTCTTGCCAGTAATATCCTGACCAAGAAACAACTTAGGTGCCCATTCCTTGTAATATCCATTTCTCATAAATTTATCAGATTCCACAACCCTTCGAGCTGCAGCAAATAGAAGTGCCCAGGCTAGGTCTGCTGTGGCATCTGTCAACACATCCGGGGTATTAGTTACTAATATTCCTCTATTCTTTGCTTCCTTAATATCTATATTATTATAGCCAACGGCATAATTTGCAAATATCTTAACATTACTTGCATTATCAATAACCTCTTTATCTATCACATCAACCAGCATGCATAGGACTCCATCCATATCCTTTATCTTGTTCATTAGTTCAAGCTTTGATAAAGTCCTGTTTTCTTTATTAATCTCAACATCAAAATAATTCTCTAACAAATCAAGCCCTTCAACAGGTATTTCTCTTGTAATATAAACCTTTTTCCTATCCATTTATTAAAATCACCTCAGTATAATTATACTCTACCTTCAAAAAATCACCAAGCTTGATGGTTAATGAAATAAAGTATTATTATGCCTTTGTTCGAGGCCTTCCAGGGTCACAGTCAGGTTTTGCTACCTAAATTATTTTTCACCTATAGGAACCATACATACTATGAATTCCTCAATACCAAAATTCATTTATTATTCCCAATATATATCTATTACATCATCCTCATTAATTATGTCAGTATAGGAAGCCTTATTTCCATTTAACTTCAAAACAATATTCCCCTGTCTATTTCTAATATCAAATTTTATATAATTGAATACATCAATAAAAATAAAATCAGGTTGATTTCCTTCTATCAATACTATTTCTCCGTTAATAACTACATTTATTCTATTTACCTTTTCCTCTATTTCATCCTCAATTTCCATAGCAACTTGATTTATACTATTATTCTCAACTTCTTCAATAAGAATCTCCTCAAGAATTTTATCTTCAGATTTTTTTTCATCCAAAACTTTTATTTCTACAAGGTCACCTTCATTAACTAAATAATTCAAATTACTAATATGATCATTCACTATAACTTCGATATTTTCCTCATTATAGTATTCAATTATATCCTTTATACAAATAATTGCATTAGACCCTGGACCTGCTGGTTTTATTACAATATCATCTCCAAGGTTTAAAACAGTCTGAATACTCCCCAGCTCTCCATTAACATATATTTCAGCAGGCTGTCCATATTCACCACTTACAATTTTTGCTTCACCATTTAAGCTAAAATTTAAACTCTTTCCTTTTTTTGGTATCAATTCTTCAGGCTTTACATCTGCTAAAAGTAAAGCATCAGCAACAGTTTGCTGCCTCACATTAAACAATCTCACTTTCTTACCATTTACAGTAGCAGATAGAAAATCTTGTCCATACTTCTGTAAAGAGTTCAATGCAATACCTAAAGGTGTAATAT
>JARDZI010000120.1 GCA_029240935.1 Clostridiales bacterium | reverse complement strand
AGGTTCAAAGGTTGCCAGCGGAGAGATGGATTTAGTATTCTTTATCAGAGACCCATTAACAGCCCAACCCCATGAACCAGATGTAACTGCCCTGCTTAGAATATGTGATGTACATAATATACCACTTGCTACTAATTTAGGCACTGCAGAGCGATTAATAAAAACTATATAGTTTTCAAAAGATGGCTGAAAAGCCATCTTTTTTATGAGTTTATGTAATAAAGACATAATAGTGGGGAAGTGCGTCGTGAGGGTGCGTAGGAACCATAAATGCGTTTTTCTAAAGATCGTTCCAGCCTGTATATCCTGCCTCCATAAACAAGTCGCTGCACCAAGAAGCTGTAAATGCTGGTGGATGTAAAAGTTGCTACCCTCGGCATTCGACGTCCTGTCTCAGGCCTCGGCTCACTCACGTCCTGTGAGTGAATTACGCAACTTTTACATCCACCAGCATAACAGCTTCTAAGGTTCGCTCTATTGTTTACTCCAGCAGGCTATACAGGCTTGCACTGGTTTTTGCCAAGCTGTTTGTATTTTCAATGCATACTTACCTTATAATAAAGCATTTCTAATATATATAATTAAACATAAACATTTTAAAATTGCTTTCAAGTAAGCAAAGATTTAAACAATAGTATGACTAACGTCTGGAGTGCTTGTAAAAAACTTATTGATTAGGGAAAAACAGTACAGGTCAAGAAAGATTGTCGGAGGAGACATTTTAGCGAGCAATAGAGGTTGTAGCTGAAGTGGATAGTGAGAGCCCTAGTAAGTTCGATTGTTTAAGCGCATGCGAGTTCTCGAACGCACTTGGGCTGTCACTATCCACGAAGCTTACAACCTCTTTGCATAGCGGGTTAGTCGACGAGGCAATCTTTCTTGACCTGTACGGTATTCAGCTAGCATTACTTATGGTTCCTACTCACCCAAGCCCAACGACGCACTCTTCATATAATATGAATCATATTAACATTATATTTAAAGATAGCATTTAATCCTTGTCCCTTTAATATAATATCTATATATAAATTAAGGGGGACTATGAATGTATAATATGAATCAATATAGATATAACAATGTAAACAAATCAAACAACACAAAACTAAAAAAAACTGCTTATCAATTAGGTGTAGTTTTAATAATGCTTCTTGTTTTAATGTTAATCAAATACACAAAGACTCAAGTAGGAACTAATATAAATGAAAGAATCAAAGGGGTATTTTATGAGGATTATACAGAAAAAACACAAAGTGTATTTAATAATCTATCACCAGTTATAAATAACTTTATAAATAAAACCGAAAGCCCTGGAGATGCTGCAGAGGAAACCAATGGGGATTTTGTTATAGCAGCTTTACCTGTTAATGGTGAAATAACAAGTGAATTTGGAACACGAATACATCCTATAACTAATAAGGAAGAAACACACACAGGGGTTGATATTGCAGTTGCTGAAGGTACTGAGGTAAAAGCAGTCTCTGATGGAATTGTTGAGGAAGTTAAGGATGATGAGACACTTGGAATAGTTATAGTTATTAATCATGAAAATGAGTTTAAAACAACATATGGACATCTTTCAGAAATAAAGGTTTCTAAGGGGGATAGGATTACAGGAAACTCAATTATTGGATTGTCTGGTAGTACAGGAGTATCTACAGGACCCCATTTGCATTTTGAAGTAATGTTTAATGATGAATTCCTAGATCCTACTAGTCTATTAAAAACAATAACAAATTGAGGTAGTTATGAAATATAAATACTTTATAAAAATACTTATATCTATTGTATTATTAGTTATGTTAGGAGTTATTAATGGGTTTTTTCTTTATTATATTCCATTCATAATAATCCACGAATTAACACATTGCTTTATTGCTAGATTACTTGGGTATTCTATAAATAGCATTAAAATGCTCCCATTTGGTATTTCTGCAAGTTTTAATGAAGAATTTATTAATCCCCTGGATGATATTCTAATCTCTATTTCAGGGCCATTAATAAATTTCATTTTTTTTGTAATATTCTCAATGCTTTCACAAAATAATACATATTTTTTAATACTAAGTCAATCTAATCTAATATTAGCAATTTTTAATCTAATACCTGGAGGCTTTTTAGATGGAGGTAGAATTTTAAAAAACCTATTGAAAATTTATATTAGTTTTTATTCTGCCTATTCGATAAATAATATAAATGGTATAATATTAGGATGTTTATTAGTTTTTATTTCTTTATTCCTTCCAATAACATTAAAGAATGTTATTGGAATATTTATGGGTACATATTTTATTTATACTGGTTACTCATCACAAAAACAGATTATAATAAGTATAATAGAGGATTCTTTAAATAAGGTAGTATATTTAAAGAAAATTAGGAAGGTTAATTGTATTATTAATTTTAAAAAGGATTACAAAATTATAGATGTAATTAAATGCTTTAATTTTAAAAAATATTATATTATATATATTTATATAGATGATATGTCATGGGAAATATTTGATGAAGAAGAAATACTAAAAGCATATTTAAGTTTTGGAAATATAATGCTAAGAGAAATAAGCAAATTAAGCACATAGGAGGAAATTTTTATGATTAGAATTAGTGATGAAATCTTAAGTAAAGTAACAAAACCAGGAAGATATACAGGAGGAGAAGTTAATGTAATAGTTAAAAACCCATCAAATGTAGATATAAGATTTGGAATATGCTTTCCAGATGTTTATGAGGTTGGCATGTCTCATCTTGGAATAAAAATATTATATCACAAGATAAATGAAAGAGAGGATTCCTATTGTGAGAGGGCATTCGCCCCCTGGAGTGATATGGAAAGTCTAATGAGGGAAAATAATATTCCTTTATATGCATTAGAATCTAAGGATGGATTAAAGGAATTTGATTTTGTTGGGTTTACTCTTCAATATGAAATGAGCTATACAAATATAATAAACATGCTTGATTTATCAGGAATACCTCTTTTATCAGCTGACAGACAGGATGGTCCATTTGTCATTTTTGGAGGACCCTGTGCATATAATCCAGAGCCCTTAGCTGATATAGGAGATATATTTGTATTAGGAGAAGCAGAAGAGGTAATTGATGAAATACTTGATGTCTATAAGGTATGGAAAAAAGGAAATGGATTAAGAATAGAATATCTTGAAAAGGTATCAAAAATTAAGGGAGTTTATGTACCAGCTTTCTACAATGTTGAATATAATCAAGATGGAACTATTAAAAACAGAACTCCTTTGAAGGAAGATTATCCTGAAGTTATTGAGAAAAGAATAATTGAGAATCTTGATGAAAGCTATTATCCTAAGGAGTTTATAGTTCCATTAACTGAAATTATTCATGATAGAATTGTACTGGAAACCTTCAGAGGCTGTACAAGAGGCTGTAGGTTCTGTCAAGCAGGTATTATTTACAGGCCTATAAGGGAAAAAAGCAGGGAAAAGCTTTTAGAACAGGCAGAGGATATTATCAGAAGCACAGGTTATGATGAGATATCCCTCTCTTCCCTAAGTATATGTGATTACTCAGAAATTCAAAACCTTGTTAATGATTTAGTGAGAAAATATGAAAATCAAAAGGTAGGTGTATCCCTTCCATCTCTTAGAATAGATTCCTTTTCAGTTGATCTAATAAATGAGATACAAAAGGTTAGAAAAACTGGATTAACCTTTGCCCCTGAAGCAGGCAGTCAAAGGATGAGGGATATAATAAATAAGGGTGTAACAGAAGAGGATTTAATTAAGTCAGTTGGGAGTGCATTTGAGTCAGGCTGGAGCACTATAAAGCTATATTTTATGATTGGACTGCCACTTGAAACAATGGAGGATGTTGAAGGTATTGCAGACCTAGCTCAAAGGGTAGTAGATACATATATGGCTGTTCCAAAGGAAAAAAGGAAGAAGGGTCTTAGTATAAATGTAAGTACCTCATCCTTTGTTCCAAAGCCTTTTACTCCCTTCCAATGGGTACCTCAGGATAGGATAGATGTTTTAAAGGAAAAACAAAGGTTTCTAAAAAGTAAAATTAAAAGTAAATTTGTAACATATAATTGGCATGAATCTCCTATTAGTTTCCTTGAAGCAGTATTTGCAAGAGGAGATAGAAAGCTGTCACAGGTGCTTATTAAAGCATTTGAAAAGGGATGCAAATTTGATGGATGGCAAGAACACTTTAGTTATGAAAAATGGATGGAGGCATTTAGGGAATGTAATATAGACCCAGAGTTTTATGTATATAGGAATAGAGATGTTGATGAAATACTCCCATGGGATTTTATTGATGTTGGAGTGTCTAAGAAATATTTGCAAATAGAATTTGATAAGGCAAAAAAAGTTGAATTAACAAAGGATTGCAGATTAGGATGTACTGGATGTGGAGTCAATAAATTTGTTGAAGGTGGTGAATGTTTTTAATGGATAGAGTATTATTAAAATTCACGAAGTTAAATAGTGCAAAGTTTATATCCCACCTTGATACTATGAGAACACTTCATAGAGCATTAAGAAGAGCAGGGATTTCCATATCCTACTCACAGGGATTTAATCCACATGCAAGTATTTCAGTTGCTGCACCATTATCTTTAGGTATAGCAAGCACAGCAGAATATGCTGATATTGAGATTGATGAAGCTATGATTTCAGAAACTATAATGGAAAAATTAAATAATACACTTCCAGAGGGAATTAGAATCATAAGTGTGGTAAATATAGATCAAAAGATGCCCTCCTCCATGGGAAGTGTTGAGGGAGCTATGTACATAATTAAGCTCCAGCATTGTATGTATGAAAAGGAGATTAAGAGCATAATTCAAGAGGTCTTGTCCTCATCAGAAATATATAGAAATAAAAGAACTAAATCAGGTTATAAACTTATAGATATTAGACCTTTAATAGAGGACATTAAAATATTAAACTATGATAGAGAGCAAATTGAAATAGAATGTCTTTTGTCTACTGGAAGCAAGGGAAGTCTTGGACCTGAAATGATTTCTGAACTATTAAAGGAAAAATCAAAGAATAAAATATTTGGTTATCCTGAGATGGAGAGAAGAGAAATTTATAGTATTTTAGATGGTAAATGGCTTAATCTATTGGCATATTTTTCAAGGAAGTGATAATGTGAAGGAACTTTATATTGATAGAGGAATCACTCAAAGCAGAGCAGCAGTATATATTAATGGAATAATAGAGGAGCTATATGTTGAAAATCATGAGGATGAAAGCATAACAGGGAATATATACAAGGGAAGAATAGAAAATATTGTTCCTGGACTTAACGCAGCATTTGTTAATATTGGCACCAGTAAAAATGCTATACTTCATTTTAAAGAGGATATGGCAATTGATAAATATAAAAGAGGAAAAGAAATACTAGTTCAGGTAATTAGAGAGGCAAGTGGTGATAAGGGTCCCAGGGTTTCTGAAGAGATAAGTATTCCAGGCAAATACATAGTATTACTTCCTAATTATAACCATGTATACATATCTCATAAAATAAGAGATGTGGAAACCATTAATAGGTTAGAGAATATATCTAAGGACATATGGGGTAGTGGATATGGAATAATATTCAGAACAGAAGCAGAAAGTATTGAAGATGACAAGATCCTAGAGGAATACTCCTATCTTAAGAATTTATGGAATATTGTACTGAAAAAATATGATTTTATTAAACCTCCAGAAATGGTTTTTAACTCCAGAAATTTTTTGAATTATATTGTCAGAGAGTTTATTAAAAGTGATATAGATAGGATATGTATAAATAGGAAACAAGATCTAGAATATATTGCTGATGTATTAAATAAACCTTCAAAGGAAGTTTTTAAATTAATTGAATACAATGAACAGGATTTTAGATTCGTAAATACCCTTTCCAATGATATGTTAAAAATTCTAGATAAAAAAGTTCTATTACCCTCAGGAAGCTATCTATTTATTGAGAGTACAGAAGCATTAACAACAATTGATATAAATACAGGTAGTTTTATAGGAGATAAGGACAAGGAAGAAACCGTACTAAAAACTAACCAGGAGGCTTCCATAGAAATATTCAGGATGGTCAAACTTTTAAATATATCTGGAATTATTATAATTGATTATATTAACATGAAAAACAATAAGAATAAACAGATTATTAATGATTTTATCAGACAACAATTTAAAAAAGACAGAGTACATAACAGTGTATATGATTTTACTCATCTTGGACTTCTTGAAATGTCAAGAGCAAAAAGAGGCAGGCCCCTTAATAAATTGATTTATGAAAATAAATCCTGTAGGGAGTATAATATTTCCTATATGCTTAAAGAAATAGAAAATAAATGTTTACGATATTCTAAACATTATAACAGGCTTGAATTTACTGTGTATACTGATTCAAACCTCTATGAAAACATAATGACAGCTAACAGTGGCTTTGTGTCTGATATGGAAAGTATATATGGTATAAAAATTGATTTTATAAAATCCAGTAGTGTAAAGACTTATATAATTGATAGAGATATGAAAGCTGAAGCAATATGTATTTATATTGGAGATAAAAAAATTGTTGGGGAGTTGACAGCTTATTCAGAGGATAAAAATGGCAATGTAAATATAACTATTAATAAACACTAATGGTTGACAATACCTATTTATCTATGTTACAATGTCTTTTGTAGACCGCTCGGGGCGGGCTTTTAAGCGCTTGCGCGCCTAGTCCTACGGCGAGACTGGTATGAGGAGGTGTAGTTATGTACGCAATATTAGCAACTGGTGGTAAGCAATACAGAGTACAGGAAGGTGACGTTCTTTTTGTTGAAAAGTTAGTAGCAGATGTAGATTCACAGATTGAGTTTACTGATGTTTTAGCAGTTTCAAAGGATGGCAAGCTAACTGTAGGGTCACCTTTAGTTGAAGGTGCAAAGGTTACTGCTTCTGTGGTTAAACACGGAAAGGCTAAGAAGATTATTGTTTTTAAGTTCAAGAGAAAAAAGGACTATAGAAAAAAACAAGGTCATCGTCAGCCATATACGCAAATTAAGATCGAAAAGATCGAAGCATAGTTAATATAAATATCCTTAAAGAGGAGGTGTTTTTTAATGGCTCATAAGAAGGGTGTCGGAAGTTCACGTAATGGTAGAGACAGTCAGTCTAAACGTCTTGGCGCTAAGAGAGGCGATGGACAGTTTGTACTTGCTGGAAATATACTTGTAAGACAAAGAGGAACCAAGATACATCCAGGTGAAAATGTAGGTATTGGTTCTGATGATACATTGTTTGCAAAGGCAGATGGAATCGTTAGATTTGAAAGACTTGGCAGAGATAAGAAAAAGGTTAGTATATATCCTGATGTTGTAGCACAATAATTGCACCCTTATGGGTGCTTTTTTATTGCATAATTTAGGATTATAGGGTATTATTTCTTTATGGCTTTATTTACTAATTACATTTGACAAAGGAATGCCATTCACATAGTAGTGGCAGGCTTCCATACCTGCAAAAGACAAGGCATAGGTAAGTCAACCAGCTACTACAAATTATGTAAGGGGTGATATCCTTGGAAAATAATTTTTTAGAAAAATATGCAATTGAGCAAATGAGGCTGCAAAGACATGATTTTATGAACTATCTTCAGGTTATTTATGGTTATATACAAATAAAAAAGCCAAATGAAGCAATTGGTTATATAAAAAATATTAATAAACACATGATAACTATTAGTAAAATATATAATCTTGAATGTGATGCTTTTGGAATGTTTTTTCAAGAGTTTATAGATAAATGCAGTAAAGCTTATATGGAAATTGAGCTTGAAATTAAGATTCAATACATATCTTGTGAACTCTTTTCAAAAGATATAGAAAAGAAAAAGAAATTATTTGATTTTGTAACTGAAAAAACGTTAAATGAAATTAGTTCCATGGAAAGTGATAGTAAGAATATATATATAAATTTAAGTGGATCACCAGAGAATTTTAATTTAACAATAAGCAATTCAAGGAAAATAAATAATGAGGATTATGATTGCTCTATGCTTTTATTAATTCAAGGAAATAGGGTTGAAGAGGATAAACCATATTTGTTTTATAAAAAAGATAGAGTTATCGCTTCACTGTTAAATTTTAAATAAGTTATACTTTTAAAATATATCAGGTTGTAGGGGCGAACAGTGTTCGCCCGAATGCACTAAGTATACTGGATATACTTTGAGAGAAGATACCAATCTCGGGCGAACACTGTTCGCCCCTACAGTAAGCAATAAAAAATCAATAATGTTTAAAAATAAATTAGAGTAGGTGAGGATATGTTTGTAGATGTTGCGAAAATTTACATAAAATCTGGAGATGGAGGAAATGGCTCTGCTTCCTTCAGAAGGGAAAAATACATAGCTCTAGGAGGTCCAGATGGTGGAGATGGTGGAGACGGTGGAAACGTTGTATTTATTGTTGATAGTGGAATGAGAACACTACTTGATCTTAAATATAAGAAAAAGCATATTGCTATGCCTGGTGATAATGGTGGGGGCAGCAATATGTATGGCAGATCTGGTGAGGATCTGATTATTAAGGTACCAGCAGGAACAGTGGTTAAGGATACAGAAACAAACAAAATAATTGCTGACTTGACAGAAATAGGACAAAAAGCTATTGTTGCAAAAGGGGGCAGAGGTGGAAGAGGTAATTCTAAGTTTGCTACCGCAACAAGGCAAGCTCCTGATTTTGCTGAGCCAGGTATGCCTGGAGAGGAAAGATGGGTTACCCTTGAGTTAAAGCTGCTAGCAGATATAGGGCTTATTGGTTTCCCAAACGTGGGGAAATCTACTATTCTATCTATGGTAACAGGAGCAAAGCCTAAAATTGCTGACTATCATTTTACGACACTAACACCAAATTTAGGAGTAGTTGATATTCCTGGAATTAATAGCTTTGTACTTGCTGATATTCCAGGGTTAATTGAGGGAGCTCACACAGGAATTGGACTTGGAATAGATTTTTTACGTCATGTGGAAAGAACAAGAATGCTAATTCATGTAATTGATGTTTCGGGTATTGAAGGTAGAGATCCAATAGAAGACTTTGAAAAAATAAATGAAGAGTTAAAATTATATAATGAAAAATTATCAAAAAAACCTCAAATAGTTGCTGCAAATAAAGCAGATATAACAGGTGCTGAGGAAAATTTTGAAAAATTAAAGAGTGAGATGGATAAAAAAAATATTAAAGTGTTTAAGGTATCAGCAGCAACAAACAAGGGACTTAGAGAATTGATGCTTTATGCAGCAAGCCTGCTTGACACTCTAGAGGATACTGAGGATGTTGAAATAGAGGATTGGTTTATACCTGAAGAAAAGAAGTTTACTTATACTATTAATAAGGATGAAGAGGGAGTATATGTTATTGAAGGTTCCTTCGTAGATAGATTACTTTTAACTGCAAATATATATGATGTTCAATCCTTAAGGTATTTTCACAAGGTAATTGAAAAAAGAGGTATTATACAACAGCTGAGAGATATGGGGATTGAGGATGGAGATTTAGTAAGAATGAATGATTTTGAATTTGAGTTTATGAATTAGGAGTGAGTAATAATGTTAAGTAGTAAACAAAGGAGCTTTCTTAGAGCTCTAGGAAATAATATTGATCCAATTATTCTTATTGGTAAAGAAGGAATCAGTGAAGGGATTATTAAACAAGCTGATGAAGCCTTAGAGGCAAGAGAAATAGTTAAAGCATCAGTGCTTAAGAATAGCCTAATTGATGCTAGGAGTGCCTGTGAAGAGATTTGCGAGGCTACTAGCGCAGATCCTGTTCAAGTTATAGGCAATAAATTTGTTATATACAGAAAATCAAAGGAAAAGCCTTCAATTCAGTTACCATAACAAAGAGCTAGAAAAGGTTGATATTAAAAAAAATTTAATTTTTTAATATCAACCTTTAAATTTTGCTTAGGTAACACATTAGTGGGGTTATGCGTTGCAAATCATTTGTATACATGTGTACGAATATTGATATTATGTAGGGGTGAACAGTGTTCGCCCCTACAATGCCTCAAATACAAAACAACCACACGAGCTGTCATTCTGAACGCAGTGAAGAATCTTTCTCTGTGATACATATTAAGATCCTTCACTACGTTCAGGATGACATGCGACGCATTCTTCC
>JARDZI010000119.1 GCA_029240935.1 Clostridiales bacterium | reverse complement strand
AGGTGCTGCATATGAAGGACCACAGGGTAAGACAATGGTTGTATTCAGTGGTGAGCTTGATAAATCAATAGCATCATTTATAATTGCCAATGGAGCTGCCGCAATGGGGAGACCTGTAACTATGTTCTTTACTTTCTGGGGTCTTAATATATTAAGAAAAGATACAGTAGTCAAAGTAAATAAAAACTTCATTGAAAAAATGTTTGCAATTATGATGCCAAGAGGAAGTAAAAGGCTAAAGCTATCTAAAATGAACATGGGTGGAATAGGTGGAAAAATGATTAGAGGGATAATGAAGAAAAAGAATGTAGCATCTCTTGAGGAATTAATAGAACAGGCAAAGGCTAATGGAGTTAAGCTTGTAGCATGCTCAATGTCCATGGATGTTATGGGAATTAAGCAAGAAGAGTTAATTGATGGAGTTGAGATTGGCGGAGTTGCATATTTTTTAGGAGAAGCAGAACAGTCTAATATGAGCTTGTTTATATAAAATTTGCATATGATTGTTTGTAAAGTTTAGTTTCCATTTTTGAGTGAGTTATAGCCCTGTCATTAGTATGAAACTCCACCTTGGTTTGCACGAAAATACTGTAGTGGCAGGTCTCTGGGCCTGCCAGGGCATCATCGCCCTTGATGATAATGTTCGTATCATGTGAACATACCCGATGCAGGCATGGAAGCCTGCCACTACAGTTTCATTCTTTTTTGTGCCAGCATGCTGGCGTGGAAGTTGCTATGAAAGTCAATGCCAGTGTCAGTGTCATCCTGAACGTAGTGAAGGATCTTTTGTAATCCCAAGGTAGATCCTTCACTATGTTTATAACAGAATAGACTTTCATATTATGACCATATAAAGGTTAAGAAAATATTATTTTACATATTCAATTATCTTTTCTACCACAGTCATTACTATTTCAATTAAAATAAGTATTATTACAGCCCACTCAAGTCTGTTACCTCTTTTAGCATGGGTAAGGCTTGAAAATACCTCAGTAATATCAAGGAGCACCTCGGTTTTATGCCTAATTTTCTCATATCTATCCTTTAATTCAAATAAATCTGACAGATTAATAAAAAAGTCTTCAGCATCTTCATTTTTCCAAGCAATATCTGGTTTATCCAGTACCATGATAGATGAAAGGGTAGTATACTTAAATCTTAATATCTTACCTGACATTTTTGAAAGCTTATCATCACTAATATTCAAATGACCCTTATCTAAAAATCCCATTATATTTTCTATTTCATCTAAAAGTATGTCTGTATCAATTTCTATTTTTTTAAGTGCAACTGATTTAGCAAGTATTGTGGCTATAATATCAAGATGATGTTCTTTTAGAGTATCAACAACAACAGAATCGTAGTTGATTTCAAACTCTGAATTTTCATTTACAACAAGCTTAAAATCCTCAACATATCCAAATGGAGAGTTATCCTTAAGTGTTTTATCAATCCCCTTTAAGTATATAACTACATCCTTAATTTCATGAAATGTAAGGTTAATACAAGCAATGCTTCCAAAATGGAATAGATAAACATATTTTCCTTGAGGTTGGGGAAGAAGTCCCTTTAAGAAATTTTCATTAAGTATAAGCGGTTCTTCCCATTTGAATTTTTTATTAATGCCAAAATGTACTGCTATTTCTTTTAGGTTTATCTCTGGACCAATTACTGTGGATTTGAAATCAAAATTTTTCATTAAATCATTCCTTTCGGGATGTAAATCATAATCCATGTGGTATATTTTACATATATTATTAACACAAACTAAATGTAAAATCCATATATATTTCAATAGTTCATTAGAAATTATGGAAAATAAAATAGACTATTTAATAAAAAACTACTGCAAATAAACAGCAGTAGTTTTTTTGCTTATTTTATTAAATCCTTTTGATCCCTTGCCATTTCTTTAAGCCTTGGATTTACTCCAGGTGTAACTATAACCTTTCCAAACCATCTTAATGCATCTTCAGGGTAACCTAATCTTCTTGAAATTTCACCTAAAAGATATATTAATGTATATGTATCCATTCCACAAATAGGGAAGGATTCTTTAGTAAAGGCATCTTTAAAACCAATAAGAGCCTGTTCTAAAAGCTTTAATTCAGTTTCAGAATCCTCCTTTAATCTATACATCCATGCTAATTTAAGACAAGTATATGCACGTTCACTCATTTTTGAGTTTTTAACAACTGAATTTAAAAGTGCAAGCTTGAACCTTTCTATTGCTATATCCACATCATATATGTCGGGATAAGCCTTTGCTTTAAACTTAGGAGTTATTGTAGATTTAATTATAAGTGTTTGCTCATGCTTTATTTTATCAAAATATTTTACCATCGCTGCATATCCACATTTTGGGCATATTGCAACATCATAAAACATTGGGTTAATCGGTTCATGCCTCGGCATTAAATCAGTATCCTTTGACATAAGCCTTGTCTTGCCGCTTTTAACTGACCTAACCTTTACATCACAATTACATACTGGGCATGTGAAGGATTTGTCATATAAATAGTCAAGAATATCCACTCCCTTTGAGTTTGTTTCTGCTGGAGTTTCATTATCCTGCTTGTACAATTCTACATCATTTAAGTTTTTAAAACCAAATTCCTCTAGACCTGAGAAAATTTTATCCATTTTTATCATCCTTTCCTTAGCCTATAATATATTATATCATTTATTACTACTATCAAGTGAATAAATAAAAGCAATAATTTCTGCAACTGCTTCATACAATTCAATAGGGATATTCTGACCTATGGATAGCTTTGTTAAATTTTCTGTAAGAGCAGTGTTCTCAATAATAGGAACATTGTTATTTTCCGCTTCTTCAATTATCCTCTCAGCAATTTCACCAAAGCCAACTGCAGTTACAGTAGGAGAACTAAAAACATTATCATATTTAAGTGCTGCAGCTTTTTTTCTCTTCATACCCTCACGTCCAGCTCTTTAAAAATAGTATCATTAAAGAAATTAGATAGAGAAACCATATTTGTTTGGGGATTAATAGATTCGACGGATATATTAATAATATCATAACCCTTATTTACAAGAGTATCATTAAGCTTCTCAACACTTTTTCTGAATAGACTAATATGTTTATTTTCTGTTTTAATTGAGATTGTAAGGCTTGCACCCTTTTTATACAAATAGGCTTCAACAGTACCAGTATTAGGAGTATCCACTGTTATGAAAACCTTAACATCATCAGGGTCAATACTAGTATTAGGCTTGTATTTGTTCTTTATAATAATATTATTTTTAAACATATTATGATTATTGTAGGTATTAAAAAAGTAGATATTATAATTGTTACATAAATGCCTTAGGATTTCCATATTATCAGAAAATTTATTTAATATTTCATTTGAGAGGAGATGTAGAGTTTCAGGTTTATCCATAATTTCTTTTATGGTATTGTTTAATGAAAACATGGATAAATCTCTTTTTTCTCCCTCTATGATGCTTTTTAATGCACTAATAATTTTATCAGTATCGGCGATATTCTTTACAAGATCTGACCCATTAGGCAGGCTTGAAAGAATGCTTGGTACCTTGCTTTTTAATAGGGATGATATGTAATCAGTATTCAGCTTTAAAGATTTTGAAAAAGCTTCCTCAACTAGATGAAAATCCTCACCATCTGAAGCTAACTTTCCATCAATATAGTTTCGTATCAGAGGTAAAAATTCAGGCTTTTCTGAAAGGTCCTTTATAATATCCTTAAAGGAAAATGCAAATAACTCTTCTTTATTTGTTACTAATAAATTTTTCAACTCAGAAATCAAATTGTTAATGAGGTCCTTATCCTTTACAAAATTATAAGCGTCTGGCGATCCTTCAAGAATAGCAGGCAATTCTCTTTCAATTAACAAGGATAAATAATCAACATTTACATTTGAAAGCTTAGCAAAGGCTTCCTGAGCAACATTAGATTTTTCACCACCCGGGTACAGATTGTCTTCCAGATATTCATGAATGATAGGTAAAACCTCTGGTTTACTTATAAGTTCCTTTATAGTATCAGTAAAGGTACCTATAGGAGATTCTTTATTATCCATTTCTAGCAAGTTTTTCAAAGAGTTAATCATATTATTAATACTAAATTTATTTTCTATAAAATCTGAGGATTTAAGTATATTTTCAATATTGAAAGGTATTTCATTTTCAACTAGAAATGATAAAAAATCAGTATCTATCTTTAAAAGCTTAGAAAACATTTCTTTGGCAATGCTAAACTCCTTACTTTCTGGGGTGAAATCCCCTTCAATATAAGTATGTAAGAAATTTAATATATCATCATCTGCCATCTTGCCCAGCTTTTCTAGAAAAGTAATATTTTTATATATTGTCATAACATTTTCATCTGTAGCAGGCAGATTAAATCTTATAAGGCTATTTATTATTTTGGTGCCTTCTTCCCTGGGTATATTCAGCTTCTTTATTAATGCATTAATTGAATCTTCACCCTGGGGATTCATAGTATCATCAATTACCTTTAAAACAAGTGCCTCATCATTAAACTGTTCAATAACAAATTTAATAAACCTATCATTAAGAAGTTTATTTTCAGAAATGAAAATTGCAGGTATAATAGTACCATCATATAGTTTTATTAAACCATTTTTCCCATCCTGTGAAATTATCTTCCCATAAATAGAGCTTCCTTCAGAAAGCCTAAGCTTTAGAGGTAGTTGTTCTTTTAATAATTGACTAATATTCTTTACATACATAATACCACCTATACTTTTGGTATAATTTATTTAGAGATAAAATAAAAATACCAAAAAAATTTATTATATACTCATAAAGCAATAAGTGTATTAAAAAATGATTTATTGCTTATATATATAAATTATCGTCAAAAATATTATAAAATGAATAGAGAAATTATTTTAGGGATGTGATTTTATGGCTTTATTTGTACTTTCAGATTTTCATCTTTCACTAAATACTGATAAACCAATGGATGTTTTTGGAGAGATGTGGAAAAATCATCATATTAAAATTTTAGAAAATTGGAATAGCCAGATTTCAAAGGAGGATACTATTCTTATATCCGGAGATATCTCATGGGGAATGAAGCTTGAAGAAGCTATGGCTGATCTTGAATTCATACACAACTTAAATGGAAAAAAGATTTTGATAAAAGGAAATCATGACTATTGGTGGAGTTCTATTTCAAAACTTAATTCACTATTTAATGATATGTTTTTCATACAAAATACTCATTATAGCTATGAGGATTACGGAATATGTGGAAGCAGGGGATGGATTTCAATAGATGGAACTGAAGAACATGATGAAAAAGTATATAATAGAGAGCTATTAAGATTAAGAATGTCACTTGAAGGTGCAGCCAAAGGTGGTTTTGAAAAGTTTATAGTAATGATGCACTATCCACCAGTAACACGTGTAAGTAGAAGTCAGGAGTTTTTAGATTTGTTATCAGAGTATAATGTCCATAAGCTTGTATATGGACATATTCATTATGATTCTAAAAATATTTGTATAAATGGGAATTATAATGGAATAGAGTATTATTGTGCATCTGCTGACATAATTAACTTTAATCCAATAAGGATATTATAAGCCCAATTTACAAAAAATATTGTAAGGAGGGATAATATGAAGGAGTATAATTTTAAAGTTCCATCCATGCATGATGAAACCTCAGCGAAGGACGTAAGGAGTTCAATAGTTGGTATAAGAGGAATTGAGGATGTAAACATTGATTATGAAAATGGAACTGTAAACGTTTTTTATGATGAAAATCAGGTAGTGGTAGACAAAATCAAGAGTGTAGTAGAGGAAAAGGGTTACAGTGTAAGAAAACCCTATTAAGAAAACAACCTCTGGGTTCACCTAATTTCCCAGAGGTTGTTTTCTTATTAACTCTCACGCTGGCATGCTGGCACAAAAAAGGATGAAAGTTGGACTCTGACCAGCGTCAGTGTCATCCTGAACGTAGTCAAGGATCTTTTGTGATCCCTAGGCAAGATCCTTCATTGCGTTCAGGATGACAAGTCCTGACTTTCATATTAATTAGTAAACTTGTTATTGTAATATAAATATTCTATAATAAAAGGATTGAATAAAACTTGGAGGTTCACATGAAACTTGATACCATAATATCTCAAATTGTTGTATTGTTCTTAATAATGATAATTGGTTTTTTTGCAAGGAGAAAAAATATTATAAATAATGAGGTTAATAAGGGCTTAACAGAATTTTTATTGAACATTTCTCTTCCTTTTTTGATAATAACCTCATTCAACTTTGACTTTTCTATTGGTAAGCTTCAAAAATCTGTAGGGATTTTGTTTTATTCCTTATGTATTTTTATCATATCCTATTTTATTGGAAGAGTATTGTATGCTAAGTATCCTAAGGACATAAAAAGTGTACTTATTTTTTCTGCTATGTTCTCCAATTGTGGATTTATGGGATTCCCTATTGTTGAGAGTATATATGGTAAGGAAGGGGTTTTTTATGCAGCTATATTTAATATGCCATTTAATATATTAATATGGACAGTTGGTATTTCACTGTATTCAGGGAAAAAAGATTTAAGCACTATTAAAAAAGCTCTTTTAAATCCAGGAACCCTAGCGGTTTATATTGGGTTATTTATATTTCTTTTTTCTATTAAAATACCAGGACCAGTTTTTAAAACACTTGAAATGGTTGGAGGAATGACATCACCACTTTCAATGATAGTAATAGGTGCTATGCTTGGGGGAATGAATGTTAAGGAAGTGTTTTCAAGTTTTTCAGCATATTATAGCACTTTTGTAAGACTTATACTTGTTCCTTTTGTGGTTTTTGTTATTTTAAAATTGATAGGAGCAAGGGGCATGGATTTAGGAGTATTAGTATTAATATCTGCTATGCCAATAGCTGCCAACACAGCCATTATGTCTGAGAAACATGGAGGAGATTCAGGCTTAGCATCTAAATGTATATTTATATCAACAGTTTTATCGACGATTACTATTCCTATTGTGATAATGTTGATTTTATAGTGGATTGGCACCTAAAAATAAGGAGGTGTTGGGGATGGATATAATCATTGGAGTTGGGATTTCATTTTTGTTTTTAATAGGTGGAGTTTCTAAAGGGATTTTTGTTGGGTATCCTCTGTTTGTTAGCCTTTTGATTTTTTTTGTTATATCAATCAAGAGAGGCTTTAAGATAAAGAGCATACTAGAAATGATGTATAAGGGCAGCAAGAAGTCTTTAATAATACTTGAGATATTTGTATTGATTGGAGCAATTACATCCCTATGGATGGCTTCAGGAACTATTCCTGGCATAGTATATTATGGAACTAAACTTATAAGCTCTAATTACTTTATAATATCAGCCTTTTTAATAACCTGTCTTGTATCCTTTTTACTTGGAACCTCCTTCGGAACAGTAAGTACCATTGGAATTGCAATGATAGTTATGGCAAGGGCTGGAGGGGTAAATACAAATGTGGCTGCAGGGGCAATAATAGCAGGTGCATATTTTGGTGATAGAATGTCACCTGTATCCTCAAGTGCAAATTTGGTTGCTCATTTAACAGAAACGGATTTATATGTAAATATAAAAAATATGCTTAAAACCTCATGGTTTCCTTTCATAATTACAGTAATAATTTATCTAGTTATATCCTTTATGTACCCTTTGAGTTTTCATAATAACAATATGGAACATGAAGTATTTGGGGCATTTAAAATTAATATTGTAGTATTATTACCTGCAATATCGATTTTAGTTTTTTCCTTTTTTAAGGTTAAAGTAAAGCTTTCTATGCTTACTAGTATAATTATTGCAGCAATATTGGGAGTTATAATGCAGCACAGTTCTATTATAGATATTATAAAATACACCATAACTGGGTATAAAATGGATAGTGGCAGTCCTTTATATTCGATTATCAAGGGCGGAGGAATATTATCAATGGTTAAGACTTCAATAGTTGTAATCATTTCCTCTGCTTTCTCTGGAATATTTGAGGGAACAGGTATATTAAATTCCTTAGAAAAAATAATTTGCAAGGCAAATTCTAGATTTGAACTATTTATTATAACAATAATAATAAGTACTGTTACAGCAGCATTTGGATGTACCCAAGCCCTTGCAATAATACTAACAGACCAGTTGGTTAAAAAGACATATAAAAACAAGGGAGTAGGCAATACAGAGCTAGCAGTTGATATAGAAAACACTGCAGTACTAATATCTCCAGCAATACCTTGGAATATTGCAGGACTTGTTCCTGCAACTACACTTGGAGTGGGAGTAGGGTTTATTCCATTTGCTTTTTATCTTTTTTTAGTACCAGTATTTAATTTGGTATATATCAAAATGAAGGAAATGCAAAAGAAGTAGGGGCGAACAGTGTTCGCCCGAAGGCACTTTGAATTTAGGCTATCTCTGAATGATGATGCGAAATAGCGGGAGAACACTGTTCTCCCCTACAGGCTGTCAGTCTGAACGCTGTGAAGAATCTTGTCTAGGGATCACAAAAGATCCTTCACTACGTTCAGGAGGACGCTGACGCTGTGTTCCAAACACATAACATTGCTACATAGAAACATTAAAAATTAACAATATATTAAAACATAGGTCCATAAAAAAGCTTTATATAATATAAATAATGATGTAAAATAGCATAGACAGGTAAGCTTAAGTTGAAATGAGGTAGAGTATGTTCGGTTATGTCACACCATTAAAATCAGAGTTGAGGGTTAGAGAATACGATGTTTTTAAGGCTTATTATTGTGGACTTTGTAGAGAAATAGGAGAAAAGTCATATATTTCAAAGATAACGCTTACCTATGATATGACATTTTTAGCATTATTACTTTCCTCTGTCTATTTGGATAGGGTAGGGACACAAAAAAGCTTTTGTCCATTTAAAATGTCAAAGGTTGAGATGGTTTCAAAAAACCCATTTTTAGAATATGCAGCAGAGATGAATATATTACTAAGCAATAGAAAGCTTTTAGATGATTATAATGATGATAGAAGCTTAGCTGCATTAATAGGGTCGAAAATAATTAAATTAAATAAATATAAAACTACTTCTAAAGAGAAAATAGAAAGAATAGAAGATTATTTAAAGGAAATAAATAGATTGGAAAAAAGTAAATGTGACAATATAGATGAGATAGGTGGATGCTTTGGGGAAGTTACTAGCGAAATATTTGCAGTATATGATGATGATAATGCAAAGCTGCTAAAATTCATTGGACTAAACATTGGTAAATGGGTATATACACTTGATGCATATGATGATTTAATAGATGATATTAATGGCAATAGCTACAATCCACTTATATATAGATTTCAATATAATAATGAAGGACCGAATGAGTTTAAGACAAAAATAAAGGATAATATAAAGTTTGTATTAATTAAGTGTCTGGATGAAATATCAAAGGCATTTGAGCTGCTTGATATAAAGAAGAACAAAGGATTAATTGAAAATATAATATACCTGGGCATGGAAAGAAAAACCTCCAGTGTCCTGGAAGGGAGTTGCAGTAATGAGAAATCCATACGAAGTTTTAGAAATAAAGGAAGGTGCTTCCCCAGAGGAAGTGAAACAGGCATATAGAGAACTTGTAAAAAAATATCACCCAGATAGATATAATGATAATCCATTGAAGGATCTTGCAGAAGAAAAAATGAGAGAAATCAATGAAGCCTATGATTATCTATTGAAAAATCCATCAAGCAGAGGTGAAAGTGGATTTAGAGGAAGTCAAGGATATAGCGGAAGCAACTATAATACTGGGAATAATGAGTCACAAGTTTTCGCTAATATTAGAGATTATATTAACAGGAATAATCTCAGAGCTGCAGAGGATGAGTTAAATAGAACTAATGTAAAAAATGCTGAATGGTATTATTTAAGAGGTGTAATATCCTTGAGGAAGGGCTGGTACAGCCAGGCTTATGAGGATTTACAGAGAGCAGTAAGTATGGATCCATCAAACTTTGAATACAGAGAGACATATAATAGAGTGATGAATAGTAACAATGGTTATCAGAATAATGTATATAGAAGAAGAGGTTCATCAAATGATATGTGTGACACCTTAACTTGCTTATGCTGTAGTGATCAATGCTGTGAGTGTTTGGGTGGAGATTTAATATCCTGCTGTTAGGGGGGATTTAATGAATAAGGGGTTTTCAAAA
>JARDZI010000118.1 GCA_029240935.1 Clostridiales bacterium | reverse complement strand
GTTAATACTAAATATTTATAAGGCCTATTTCCCTTTTTATAACCATGTGGAGTGTAAATTCTAATCCTACGATCCTTCTCCAAATTTACGCTATGAAACTGATGTTCATTTATTATCCCCTTAGCAATATTATTTCTTTCTTTTACCCAAAACTGTTCTTCTGCATTAGGCATTACAACATAGGACTCAATTTCATCCTCTTCACTATCCTCACCTTTAAAAACCAATACATTTTTATTAAATTTATCGTATTTGAGGTTGTCCCATCTTTCCTCACAATCAATATCTAATGAATCATTAACAGAAAAAGAGTATTTAAAACGCACTTCATTTCTTACCTTATATGTTATATACCACAAATTTGTTTTCAGAAGCCTTTCCATTTTGTTCTCAATATATTTATTCCATCCAACAGGAGGCATAAATACTACATTTTCAATTTCCTCATCAGCCTGGTATATAAAAGTAACTAATGAATTTTCTTGGTCGCCATCTATCTTTTCAATTAGAGGGGTACCATTATTATCGATTCTCTTCCAAAACTCTAGCAATGCATTATAATTACCTTTGTTTAGCTTTTCTACTAGGTTTATTATTACTTTACTATCTATTGATGATCTTTCCATGTAGATCCTTCCCCTCGTTTATTATAACTTTATCATAATAACCATTTTATAGATTGTACTTCTAAAGCCACATACTACTAAATTATACCATAAAACCCAAATGAAAATATAGATAATAGTTTATATAACATGTATCAATTTGCTTCAAAAAAATCAAAAAAAATCATCTCCAACATACAATAGAGATGATACATATCTATTACTTCAATTCCCATAATCCCAATCTATTTTTCGAAGCATATCTTCCAAGCTCCTCAATATAATTGTTATAATAGCTGTCGTACCAAGCAGGTATACTGTACCCAAATCCATCATTAACTATTTTTGCATCATATAAATTATTTTTTATTTCATTAATTTCTGGATCTTTGCTGGGTTCATTCATCCATATATATCTAACTTTATATTCAGAACGTTTGAACTCTGAAAAACTAAGAGCCCTTTCAAGAAAAATTGTTTTTCCAACTGGCAGCTTTTCTAATGAGTATTCATATGATGCATCAAAATCTTCTCCAGAAAAGGGGGTAAATGCTCCAGCTAATTGAACATTACACTCTAATCCATTCTCTATTTTGACCTTAATTACACTGCCGCTCACATGCCCCACAACCACAGCTTTTTCAACATTTCTTCTTGAAGCTTGAGTAGTCTCTTCCTCAGGCATGAATCCAATATTATCTTTAGTAATGTATACTTCAACAATCAACGAAAATACAAGGAGTATTACAAGAATTATAATGCTGTTTCTTAGAATTTTACATTTCATATTATTCACTCCATAGCAAAATTGTTCTATAATTTATTGTTTGCTATGGCATTGTATTTAATACTATATTATAAAATAAAGATCTAGTATTGTGGTATTGAGTCATAGGTTATATAAAAATCTACTCAATAAAAATAGGCGAACAACGTTCGCCTTTACCTGAGTTCTTGACTATTATCAAATATCTATTCAAGTTACCATACTCTAATTCTCCCCCAAAATCTTTCAAGTAGTTTTTCATTAACTTCCTTACAATTATCCAAATTCCCCGATAAAAATATTGGAGGTTCAATTCCTCTTTCATTAAGTAATTGAGCTGCCTCCATAATTAATGCATGCATAATGCAGCTGCCTATGATATTAGAAGTAGAACCCATTGGTGTCTTTAAATCTGCAATTTGTATTGTTGCATCTCCCAAAACACCACAGTTATCAATAACTATTTTAGCTGTATCACACAGTTTTTTTCCTGATGAGTGTCTTGAGGATACACTTTTGGTATATTCCATGGAAGTTATAGCGATGGTTGCAATTCCTTTTTTTTCACATTCTATAGCCATCTCTACAGGCGCAGCATTGCGTCCTGAATTCGATATTATAATCATACAGTCTTTTGGGGTCACCCTCTTATGCTCAAGAATAATCTTTGAAATCCCTTCAATTCTCTCCAACTGTTCACTTTTCACAACATCTGTAGTACCTGTTAAAGAAGGCTCTAATATTGCATCAAAGGGAGCCAGTCCCCCAGCTCTATAAATTACTTCTTCACCAACACAATGGGAGTGTCCTGTACCAAATGTATAAACAATACCATCCTTTTCAATGGTGTTAGCTATAATATTTGCTGACCTTTTAATGTTTTCACTCTGGGTATTCAATACCTTATCAAGTATTTCCTTTATTTTTTGAAAAAAGTCTCCAGAAATCATTATCTTCACTCACTCCTTTTATTATTAAAATAGTCCTGGTAATTACCAGGACCAAATTAGAATTATCCATGCCCTGTGATGTAGGCACATGTTCCACTACTTTCTATAAAGCCTTTCAGCATATTTTTCAACCAATTTCTTGTTATGTTCAGGCCCTCCATCTATATTGGCACTCAAGTAGACTGGAGGAGTATACCCCTTTGATATCATTATTTCAACTGCTTCAATAATTGTTGAGTTTAATAGCAGTGCTGCTGCAATTGAGGAGGTGGGTCCTATTTTAAAAGACATTCCTTCAATTTCAACCGAGGAATCTCCCTCCATAACCCTGTTATCCAGTATAACATCAGCAAACTCATATAGATTTTTTCCAGAGGAATGCCTAGATTTAAGATTTTTAGAAGCTTCAAGGGAGGTTACAACAATAATTTTGTTGCCATGTTTTTTAATATGATCAGCAATTTCAATTCCGAGTGGATTTCTACCTGAGTTAGATATTAAAACGGCACAATCATTTTCACGCAAATCAAAGGTTTCCATTAATCTTGCTCCTACGCCCTCTACCATCTCGTATATGCCTCTAGAGGGTTCTTCTATTGCCTTTGTACAAATAAGCCCTCCTGCCCTGCCTGCAACCTCTATAGCTGCTGCATAGGAATGCCCGCTGCCAAAGGAATGAACAATGCCTCCATTCATAATTGCTTCAGCAATTATTGAGGCTGCCTTTAGAATATTTTCACTTTGTGAATCCTTTATTTCATTTATTAACTCTTCTACCACTTCAAAATATTTCAAATAGCTCATAACCTTCACCTCTTATTTATACTTTTCAAGCTTTTCTATATAATCCATTAAATTCGTTGTAGGTTCATCTGGTACCATTATTGATGTTAATTTAACTCCATCTGAATTCAATTTTTTAAAATTCTCAATATCATCCTTAGTTACATTAATGGATCTTTTTATTTGAACCGTGCTGTCATTGTGTCCCATATTACCTACATTTATAGTTTTTATTTCAACCCCAAGATTGATTAAATCAAGTGCATCCTTAGGATTTTTTAGGATCAGCATTACTCTTTCAGCATCATACTTACCTGCTTTTATGTTTTCTGCTGCCCTATCCTTTGAAATAATTGATGTTGCAACCCCTGGAGGTGCAACCATTCTTAGGACACTCTTCTGAAGTTCATCATTTGCAACCAAGTCATTTGCAACCATGATTCTTTGGGCTTTTAAAATATTACACCAAAAAGCAGCAACCTGACCATGGATTAATCTATCATCTATTCTTACATGAATAATCCCCATAAAAAACCTCCTTGCTTCTTATTAAACTTTTGCACCCGGAATTCCGGGTGCAAAATAGTTTATCCAATAATTTTAAGGTTGAATAAAAGAATGCCTAACACTAGAAGAAGGAATATTGCCTTTGTTGAATTCATACCCTTTCTTGCAAGAAGCCAATAGGTAGCTCCAACAAGACAAACAGGAATCATAGCAGGCATAATTTGATTTAGAATATCCTGGAGTTTCATTTGAACATCTCCAGATTGAAATACAAATGGTACATTTGCTCTAACAACAGTTGGGATTAAAGCACCAATTACTGTAAGCCCTAATATAGTTGCCCCCTCTGTAATATCTTTTATTTTCCCGCTCATTGTTGAAACTAGTTTTGTTCCTTGTTTGTAACCAAGATTCATAAACCACCATCTCAGGAACCATCTAAAAACCAACCATACTGTCCAAATCCATATTCCAAGTGAATTTCCTTCCATAGCCATATAAGCTGCAATAGAACCAAATACTGTTCCTGAAATAACTCCAAATATTGTATCGCCAACACCTGCAAATGGTCCCATTAAACCTGTTTTAATAGCAGATACAGCATCCTTGCCACTTATACCACTTTTCTCTTCAATTGCAAGGTCTGCACCAATGATTAAATGTGACATGTCTGGCTCTGTGTTATAAAACTGGAGATGCATTTTTAATGCCTTTTTAAGTTCTTCCTCATCCTTATACCACTTTTTAAGTGCAGGCATCATTACGTAGCAATATGGTAGCCCTTGCATTCTCTCGTAGTTCCATCCCCACTGTCCTGCTATTTGCCAACGGAGGTTAATTTTCATTAACTCTTTTTTGGTTAATTTCTTGTCCTCATTATTCATCTAAACCTACACCTCCTGCAATGATACTTTTGCCGCTCTTATTAGTAAAGTTAATAAAAGCAATTGCTAAGCCAGCTAATGCAACTCCAACCATTGGAATCTTTAGATATGCAGCAAAAACAAATCCTATAATTAAATATGCAATATATTTTTTTGCTGGAAGATATCTTAATAGTATTGCAATACCAAGTGCTGGTAGTATCCCACCTGATACCTTTAATCCTCCCATTAACCAAGTCGGGAATACCTTTAAAAGACCTTCTACTATCTCTGAACCAAATATTAATGCTACGAAAACTGGTATTCCACGTGAAAGCCCCCATGGAAGAGCACCGAGTAGGTTCATTCTCTCTATTCCCTTTGTATTTCCAACCTCAGCATATTTATCTGCCTTATGCATAAAATAAGTATTTGAAAATCTTGCTAATACATCAAGCTGAACAAGGAAAAGACCTATTGGAACTGCCAGCCCTAATGCAAATTCAAGTCCCTTACCTGATATAACTCCAAATGCTGTACCAAGTAATGCACCGGTCATGAAATCAGGTATTGATGCTCCACCATAGGTTCCAACTCCCAAAATCATAAGCTGCAATGTTGCTCCAACCATAAGCCCTAATTTAACATCTCCCATTATAAGACCTGCAAAAAATCCTGCTTGAATAGGCTTACTCATTCCTATGTCAGTTCCAAGTCCATCAAGAATTGCCAAGAAGGCATATAATGTCAATGCAATGATCTGAAAAACAGTAACTTCCATTGAACGTCTAACCCCCTTTAATAATAGAATAATGAATCAACTTGATTATCTTTTAAAATCCCTCCTTAATAATATTTATGTGATATGAAGCAATATTATTGCTTCATAACCTCTCTAACACTAATTATTCCTTCTGCTCCTACTTTTTTCAGACTGTTTATCAATTCAATGGCTGGTTGATCCCTTCTTAGAGCAGCTTCTAATAAAATAGAGAGATTTATTCCTGTTAGAATCTCTATGCTATCATACTTACTTAGTAGCCCATATATGGCAGCATTAGTAGGTGTTCCTCCATAAAGGTCAGTTAAAACTAAAATTCCATCAGAGTTGTTAAGTATTGAATATTCAGTTGTTATTCTATTCATAAAGCTTTCAAGGCTTTCTGAATCATCAAGCCCTAGAGCATGGATTCCCTTTTGTTCCCCCATAATAAGTTCTATGGTTTTAAGAAATTCTTCTGCAAGCTTTCCATGGGATAATAATAAAATATTTATCACTATAATTCCTCCCACCACATCAAAATAGTGTTTTTTCCATTTCCAAAACTTTCTTTACTATAAATTCACCTGCTTCAGCAGAAAATGGTGAAGCGTACGCCTCGTAGCCTCCCTTTTCAGCTGCATCCTTTGTATAAACATAACCTAATACTTCATTAGCATAACCAGCTATAATCGTATTTGGAGAAAGTGAATTGCTTATTATTTCAATACCATATTCAACAAATAATTCAACAGGTATTCCAACAATTTCTATATCCCCAATTCTAAAAATTTGAATTTCACTATTAATATCACCAGACTTATCTAAGCTCTCAAATATATTCAAAGAAATTAGAGCGCCTTGATATTTTGTTACTGCAACCCTTTTTTCTCCAGCAGATAAATTATTACTAATAGCATTATTTTTAACATTTTCTGAATATGCTAAATTCCTAACCAACTCTTCTCTTGGGGGAAAATTTTTCTTGGGAAATGTAATATTTTCTAGCATAGCATTGAGTTCAACAAAATCATTAGCATATTGTATCTTTGGTAATGCATTAATTACGCTGTCAAATAATAAAACTCCCATTCTTTCAGCTTCTTCGAAATCCTGTCCCCATCTTGTGAACCTAGTACTTTGGTTACCACATGCTCCATTTATGAACAACGCTGTACTATTTATAAAACGTTCCTCAAGTCTTTTAGTAATTACGCCAGGAAAATCTCCAGAAATAAGAAGGTTATTTGCACTAAGAACTGTGGGATGACATGCATAATTAACTATTACTGCAACTACATCATTGTTTATATCAGTTACTTGAATAGTATTAACTGAATAATCAGAAATGCTATTTTTCTCCACCCTATTTCCAGCAACTCCACTACATTCAGACTTTGCGAATCCAATATTTACAGTTTTTAAATCGGATACACATGAAAGTGCATTATCAATAATTGTTTGGGTTATTTCCTTCTTTAATACTTTTGTCTCATCCTTTTTTAGATAATCCCTAACAGAAAGATCCCATGCTGTAATGGTAGGTCCTGAGTGTGTATGAGTAGAACATATCATTATATTTTCAAATGGTACTGCAAACTTTTCCTTAAGAGCCCTTCTAACATTTAGTGTGATTTCCTTATCAACTTCCAGCAAATCATTGGATATGATTACAATTTTGGTTTTACCATCATATAGGGTTAAACATCTTGTATATAGTTCATCATGAACTCCAACATTGCCATTAGCTCTTTCAATATATCCACTCATTAATACCTTTGGGGGAATCTTCATTAACTTTTTAGAAGCGTTACCTAATAGTTGGTTCTTATTCAAATTTCAAACCTCCCATATGAGACAAAAGGATGATATTATATATATTTAATTGCAAGATACATGCCAAAGATTATTATCTAGGTTTTGCTGAGTTTTATTGACTTGAAAAAAATAAAAAAAAAACTTTATATGACACTATATGAATAAATCATTTATTTTATGAACTGTCTATTACACTTTCAATCAATCTTTTAAAATTTCTATTACAATATAAATACAATAAACAATATTGTATTATAAAATCACTTCCATACCTAATTCAGCAGCAACTCTTGAAACTTCAAGCGTCCCAGTAAACCCAGCTGACATCGTAATGTTAAGTCTTGCATAATCATCTACGTCAACTAACTTTTTAATACAATAGTTTGTATTTTCCCAATGTACCCAAAACCTGATAAACCAATTTTAATTGTTTCCTTCATTTTTACACCTCCAAAAACTATATATAATGATGCAAAAGACATGCCAGAAAAGTGTTACACTTTTCTGGCATGTTTATGCATCCATTTCCACTGCTCTACAATGTATTATTTCATATATAATTGCAATTTCAGCATCAGGTATAAGTATTTTATAAGTTCCCTCAATAACACTAATAGCTTCCTTAAATATATTTAAAAAGCCTTTATGATACTGTTTAAAATTTTCTATACCACTGAATTCTATCATTTCATCCTTGGTAATGACTCTTTCTATCATACTACTTATGTGTATAAACAGAGAAATCTTAAGTTCGTTTTCAAATTTAAACTTAAGTCCCATCTCAAGCCTTAAAATAACCCTTTCAACCATATCAATAATCTTATCAGGATTTAAAATTGTAAGATGATTAATAACATTTTGAAGTGAGAACATTTTAACTACTTCATGGTTGATATGTTCTATTGCCATGGGATCAATAAAGTTACTAAGAATTCCTGATAAAGTGTTTTGTCCCGTTCCAGTTATAATTTCCTCTAAGGATAGATATGGAACACCTTTAACACCAGGGTTAGAGGTACCAATAATTAGTTTTACATTACAGTTTTTAAAAACATCTTCATTAATTCCATTGTTCTTTAATCTATAGTAATCATATGCAATAATATCTGTATTTGATGTCCTAATACATTCGCTAAGGAGAAGCTTTATTTTTTTAGCGGTACCAATTCCTGTCATACATGTTGTAAGTATTGTACTTTTACTCTGAGTTTTAGATTTTATAAACTTATACTTGGAATTATTTTGTTTCACTGCTTCCTTTATTATCTGCTCTATTGGTTGTCCAAGTATTATTCTATTTCCAACATCAAGTGCTAGTTGTGTAGTAATATTATTTATAATACCAATATCCCCTTCAACTACATTTAAAAGGGATTTATATATTTCTTCAAGAGACCCCATATCAACCAGCAAAATGATACCTTTAGACGTGTCAACTGTTCTAATATATTCTTCCACCATAAGCATAATTTCCTTTGTAGACAACTCTATAGGCATATCAAATGCTTCGAAAACGAATTGTCCCAGTAGTCTGTTTGCCACACTTGAAATACTACTAGCTGTTGAGTAACCATGAGCAATTATTATAGAACTAACTTCATCTGCATGACTTCTGTTACTAACAGTTCTAATATATAGTGTAAAATATATAGATGCCTTTTCATTGAACTTAATATCAAGATTTGCTTCAATAATACTAAGCATTTTCCTTGCCAACAAATATTCCTTTGAAAAAACTTTTCTAACAACCTCCATTAAGTTTTCCATAAAAGCCCTTTCTTCTTTCCTATCTTCAAATAAGCTTTCATGAAAATAAATTATGTAGTGTGATAAAATTTGTGCAGTATTACCATAATATTTTATTCCACAATTTCCTTCAATTATTTTTAAGACATTTTCTACTATTCTCATAACCATATTGAAAATCAATGAGTTAGCTTTATAGTCACCTTCTCTAAATACCATCTTATCTGAAAATTCATTAATACTTAATGAAACCTCATGTTCAAACTTTTCATTGTTCATTTTACTTAAGCTATAGTTACTAATCAAATTAAGTATTTTATAATTAATCTGATCAATTTCATCTTTGATTTTAACTTTATTATTGGTATATTCCTCATGTCCATTTTGAGCTATTAGCATTGAATTAAAATCAAAGCTATTTTTAGATACATCCTCTATTTCCTTTAAAACATCATTAGGAAAATCATAGGAATGTATTCTTAATATTCTAATCTTACCAGCAACAATTTTACTATATGCATGTGCACAGCTGTATTTTATAATATTCATCATTCTTCCAATATTTCCAGATATCCTAGCCCCCATTAGGAAATTCAAAACTTGCCTGCTTACCATAATGTCTTTTTTTATATTCATTGCCTCTTCATGATAAAAATGGTATATAAGCTGCAATCTTTCGCTTGCAGGTCTTTTTGAAAGTGCTGGAATATCTACTATTAATGGAATTCTTCTTAAAAAGGTTCTAAGTAATGCTTTATCCGGATCTTCAGTAGTAGCAAAGATAAACCTAACATTTGAGTTTCTCCATTTTCCGGTTTCTCCAAGCCTTCTAAATATACCCTTATCCATAAAAAGAAAAAGTTTTTCTTGTCCTTCTGGAGAAAGTCTATGAATCTCATCAAGGAATAAAAATCCTCCATCTGCTTCTTCTACTAGACCTATTTTATCCCTAATTGCTCCTGTAAATGCCCCCATTTGATATCCCATGAGATTAGCAGATAATAACTCAGGATTATTAGCATATTCTGCACAGTTGAATACAATAAAAGGAGCATGTTGTTTTAATGCTTTAATTTCCTTAGCATATTCATATATAAGTTGCGCAATATAGCTTTTTCCAACTCCTGTTTCTCCAATAAGTAACATTGGTAATCCCTTAGGAGGATAGGATGCTGCAGATTTGCACTGGTCAACCTGGGGTTTAAGGCTTCCATTATGTCCAATTAGCTTTTTAAGTGCATCTCCTGAATTTTTAATAACATCCCCTTCGATTTTAATTTTATTATAATTTCCAGATTTAAAGCTTTCTTTATTTTTCTCATAAAACTCTCGTTCTAGAAAATATACAGGTCGAGTATTTATTTTTACTGCCTTACCCTCCATACATAATTCATTAAGTAAGTGACTTACTACATTTCTT
>JARDZI010000486.1 GCA_029240935.1 Clostridiales bacterium | reverse complement strand
TCGTCTGCAGCACATGCAGAACAACCCCGTTGTCAGCAGCTATTTGAAAATACTTAGTGCCTGTTGGAATGCCATCTTTACCAAATTGCCATACATATATGCACCCCAAAACCAAAATGAAAACACAAAAGTAAATCATCCAAAAACAGCGTATACCGGCAAACCTTTTATTTCCTTTTTCTTTCATATCTTTTTCGTCCCCCTAATTGTTGAGTAGCTTTTCTAAATCCGATATACAAGCGTCCATTTTCCGGGAGATTTTTTCCATAGACCACCCATCAGCAAGAAACCGATTAATAACCTTTTTTATGGATTCTCCAACTTCAATAATATGTCCAACTGGATCATAAAACCTTACGACACGTTGTCCCCAACTATGTTCTATAACATTTCCTTGATTTATTAATATCGCTCACTGATATAACGGTGCATGAATATCTCATCTCATTAGTTCCTCCTGTCTGGCTTATAAACATAGTGGATGCTAGCAGCACTATTGAACTACCGCTGATTATCTTTACTGGCCTTGACGCTACTTAACTCTTTCCCATTCATTTGTTCCGCTATTTTTTTTCAACTTTAACTTGTATTCACCACCTACACTGTAAAAATATATTTCATCGCAAGATGAGTGTAATGCAACTTGAAATTCTTTTTTAGCACCGATATGACTATTCAATCCGTATGTTGAATAAAAGGTAATGTATTTTTTATTTGCGTTTTCACTGGTTTTAAGCATTCTTATATACCCCATACTACTTGCTACACCCACTTTCAGTGTCATTACATTGCCATCTTCGGATATTGAGTAATCCATTAGCATAATACTTGTTATTTTCCCTCCTGTGCTTAAAAATAGCAATCCGATTACTATTATTAATGAAAGTCCAGCAATAACTCCAATTTTATTTTTCACAGACAATCCCCCTACTACCAATTAATGTAAGTTACGCTCATCAGTATATAAAACTTGATACTCAGCGTCCATTGCTTCATATGTAATACTATTTGATGCATCAATAACACCCTGGTATATTTGATGCATCAATAACACCCTGGTATATTGCCATCCAAGTACCTTCTTTCACTGTGGTTTCAATGCTTGGAAAGCCTATAAAATTAACTCTGATTCGTTGAATATTATCATCATTAACAATGCCATAAAAAGCCCATAATGGTACCTTACGTTCATTTTCATCAACATCATTGACCATCGCCTCAGTTGCAATAAAAGGGGACTCATTATTCGTTGCAAGATCTGATGTAACGTTTGTACTACGCCAATTACCCTCCCCCATATTCAAGCTACATCTTACTCTTAGTCGATTGGGTTCAACTCTCCAAAGCAATACTTTGCCACCATGAAACGCAACTTCTCCAACATTCCCACCATAAAAATTTTTATTAATCAAGATATCCTTCTCTTCTAAGTTTTGTACTTTTGCCGCACTTTCTAAATCAGATAGCCTTTCTTCATCTTTAATAGTTAAACTATCTTGTATCTTCACTTCAGCATGATTAATAGATTTTGAACATCCCGAAATTATCATAATAATTAGAGTAAATACTATTATAACTATTTTTCTCATGATGGACGACTTCCCCCTGTTATTTGTTTTTTAGTGTTTAATATTGCCTAATGTCCCCTCACTCAAGACTTTTCAAAGCCTCAGATAGCTCTTATCTTCAAATGGTGTTCATTATCCTTCAATGATTCTAATCGCCTCTTCATAGCCTTTGACTTTTTTTACTACAAAATATTTCATGAATTCTTTTGTCCACAGATCTATCTCTTCTTCTATTTCATTCACTTCATTCATAATGAATATAACTTTTTTACAATCTGTATGCGCCATAGCTGGAAGTAATATAGAAAAACCCCATTCTATATCTTCTTTTTCATCTTCAAATCCATTTCTAGCATCAACAACCAAATTACTATTAGCATATTTCCTAAGCAGCTCTAATGCATATGTTGTTGGATTTCTATAGTCCTCATAACAACAAAACTTTTTCCAGGAAATAAGAACTATATTATCTTCTATAATATAGCTTACATTGCAATATTTTGAATCAAATTCATTTTTATCGATTTCCATATTTATATTTCTCCTTTATTTAACTTAATAATCACTTAAGTTGCTCCTCAGCAGAGCCTTGCACTATGATTAACTGATCTTGATACTTTTAGCAGTTCATTGAAGGTCCGCACAGCCAATAATAACTCCATTATCCTCCAATAAATACCATTGAGGTAATGGTTTTAATGTTGTTATACAATTGGCAATACAGTCCTCATATACCATTAAACTATCTTGATTTGCCCATTTACTTTGAAAATATTGAGTTGCTTTGGTCTTGTATTCCGGACTTTCTTTTACTGATATAATATTCATCATGCTCTTTCCTTTTTGTATTAATAACCGCCATTAAAACCAAACTCTTTCTAACAAAAAACACTTCAATCTCACGCCCTATACCTTTACTTCTTGTAGTCTTATCTACAGCAAAATAGCTTATCCTCGCAAAATCCCCTTCTAAAGCTATCTGCTGATAATGTTGTGTTATTTAGAACCACTATTGACAGTAATCTCTTGTATTAACTTGCTAACATCTAATAGTGAACTTACAATATTTACAGGTAGTTTTTCGATTCGATCATAACTTTGATGACCATTAGATATAAGCAAACAATTACAACCTAGTTCACACGCCACTTCATAATCATGTATTGTATCCCCAACCAATATAACCTCTTCTGATTTCAAATTTAATTCGGTTAATAACTCTTTTCCTCTGTCCACCTTGCTATTTGCATAATGATTATTTAAGCCCACTATCCTTTTGAAATATTTCTTAATACCTAATCTATTAACTGTACCATTTAATTCTTCTTCTTGAGAAGCGGATAAAATAGATTCACCTATACCTATATTATAAAAATGACTTAAAACTTTTTCCGCCTCATTGAATAACTTAAAACAGTATTTATCAGAATTAAACTCCTCAATGTATTCTGCCGCAAGCTTCTCAAATGGTTCTTCTTTAAAATCAAATCCTAGTTCTATATAGTAACTTTTAACAGGAAAGGCAAATATACTTTTGTAAGTCTCGTAGTCAATGAGTGGTAAACCTCTTTTTTTAAGCAAATGATTCATAGCTTGAATTACTATTTCAACATCGTCAAGTAATGTACCATTCCAATCCCAAATTATATGCTTATATCCTTTCATACTTTAATTTTTCTCCTTAAAATTTAATATAATCTTTAAAATTCACCAAATATGGCATATAGATATATCTTCTTGCAGATAAC
>JARDZI010000117.1 GCA_029240935.1 Clostridiales bacterium | reverse complement strand
CTGTTAAAGCAAGGGATCCGGCTAGCAATAGTGCTAACCACTTTCTGTTTTTCATTTTTGTATTCCCCCTTAATAATATATATAATAACTGCAATTGCAGCTATCATCATTATAAAATTTTTACATCCTACATAAAAAACCTCCCTTTAATTATATAAAAAGCTTGCTATATATTTAAACAGTTTAAGGATAAAATATATCTGATTCAATAATTTGATATGATATTTTTAAAAAATTTTAAACTCGTCCATACTAAATAATAAATAATACCATTTTTTGATGATAACATTTAGGAATTTAAATGTCAAATTTCGATTTTTTTGTTTTACTCTATAATATAGTGATATACATTGTTATAATAAAATAATACACCTATTTGATAATTTTATCTATATTTAATATACATTTTTTGCAGAAATTATGAAATATACTACAATAATATTACAATTTTAGATATAATCTTCATTTGTATACTCTATTGCAAAGAAGTTAGTCCATGCATATAATAATATAAAGTGTATAGAAAGGATGATAGACATGAGTTTATTTACTGGATCAGGTGTAGCAATAGTGACACCATTTAATAATGAAGGGGTGGATTTTAAGAAACTGGAAGACCTATTAGAGTGGCATATTAGTAATAAAACAGATGCTATTATTGTATGCGGTACTACTGGTGAAGCTTCCACAATGAGTGAACAGGAGAAAAAGGAAACCATTAAATACACAGTGGATGTTGTAAATGGAAGAATACCTGTTATTGCAGGTACCGGAAGTAATAATACCAAAACCTCAGTAGAGATGAGTAAATGGGCTGATTCTATTGGAGTTGATGGACTGTTAGTTATTACTCCTTACTATAATAAAACCACACAGCGAGGATGCATAGAACATTTTAAAGTTATTGCTGAAGCAGTAACAAAGCCCATTATTATTTATAATGTGCCATCTAGAACAGGATTTAATATAATTCCAGAAACTCTATTTGAATTATCGAAAATTGATAATATAGTAGCTGTTAAGGAAGCAAGTTCTAATATAGTACAGATTGCAGAAGTCGCTCAACTTTGTGGAGAGAAGCTAGATATCTATTCTGGAAATGATGATCAAATAGTGCCTATACTTTCCCTTGGAGGGCGTGGTGTTATTTCTGTAGTTGGGAATATATTGCCAGAGGATACTCATAATATTTGTCAAAAATAAAATCCAATCCCTGTAAAAACCGCAATGAATATTATGAATATGCAGGTCGGTGGCCTTAGATTACCTCTATATGAGATGTCTTCTAAGAATATTGAGCTTTTAAAGAAAGAAATGTTGGCATATGGAATTAATACATTCAAGGAGTGAATAAAATGAAGGTTTTACTGCATGGTTGTAATGGAAGAATGGGCCAGGTTTTGGTCAGACTTATATCTGAAGCTTCTGATATGGAAATAGTATGTGGAGTAGATAGTTTTCCAGAAAAGCTTAAAAACGACTTCCCAGTTTATTCAACATTGGAAAAGGTAACAGAGGATGTTGATATTCTAATTGATTTTTCCAACCACTCCTGTATAAGGGATATAATAAAATTCGGAAGGTTAAAAGAACTGCCCCTTATAATCTGTACTACTGGCTTTACACCAGATGAGAGGGAACTTATGCTTGATGCTTCAGCCCTTATTCCTATATTTAACTCTGCTAATATGTCTATTGGAGTAAATATATTAATGTCCCTTGTAAAACAGGCTGCAAAATCCCTTTCTGAAGGTTTTGATATAGAAATAATCGAGAAACACCATAATCAAAAGCTTGATTCTCCAAGCGGTACTGCACTTATGATTGCGGATGCTATTAATAATACCCTTGAGGATAAGCATAATTATGTATATGGCAGACACTCTAAAACCGAAAAAAGAACAAAAAAGGAAATAGGTATACATGCAATTAGAGGCGGATCAATAGTAGGCGAGCATCAGGTCATATTCGCCGGAGGCGGAGAGGTCATTGAAATAAATCATTCAGCCCTCTCTAGAGATGTGTTTGGATATGGTGCCATTGCTGCAGGAAGATTTATGATAAATAGAAAACCAGGAATGTATAATATGGATGATGTTTTAAAAAAAGGTAGTGTTTAAGCAAATAATGAAATTTATTATTGAATAATAGTGAGGTAATGCGACGTACTGACTGCTACTCTCAATGCAGGGGCGAACAGTGTTCGCCCGTGAGGTACCAGGATTTTGGACTATGCCTGTATCAAAGTGCGCATTTGCGGGCGAACACTGTTCGCCCCTGCAACACATAGTAGTTAAAATGTTTCAGTTAACATATAGACGACTTGTGTCCCATTCTTCCAAAAATATGTATCAAGATAACACTATTTTTAAGAAAATCCATTTTTAAAGCATGCGAAAAACTTCTGCATGTTTTTGTTTTAATTATCATACTTGAATAAATATATTCAATTTTCATAATACTTTTGAATAAGAAGGTGAAAGATTGGAACACTTGATGAATAAAAATGTGAGAGAAATTCAAATATCGGGTATACGAAAGTTTTATAATTTATTAACAAACTATAAGGATGCTATTTCATTAACCCTTGGTCAACCTGATTTTAACACTCCAGAGCATATAAAAATTGCAGCTAAGGCAGCAATAGATAACAATAAAACTATTTATACTCCCAATGCTGGTTTAGCTGAACTGAGGGAAGCTGCTTCACAATATTTTAAGAATAAATATTTACTTTCGTATAATGTTGACACTGAAATAATTGTTACAAATGGTGCAAGTGAGGCAATTGATATTGCACTTAGGACGATCCTAGAGAAGGGCTGTGAGGTTATCCTGCCAGGTCCAATTTATCCTGGGTATGAGCCTATTATAAGACTTTGTGGAGCTACTCCAATATATATTGATACTACTAATACAGGTTTTAAATTGAATGCCGCAATACTCAAAGAAAAAATTACAGATAAAACAAGATGTATTATATTGCCCTATCCTTCAAACCCAACTGGATGCATACTTGATCATGAAGATTTAACTGAAATATCAAAGCTCCTATTAGATAAGGATATATTTATTTTATCCGATGAGATATACAGTGAGCTCAATTATAAAGGTAAGCATTTATCTATAGCAACCTATCCTGGAATGAGAGAAAAGACAATTTTAATAAACGGACTGTCCAAGTCCCACTCCATGACTGGTTGGAGAATTGGCTTTACTATGGCTCCAGAATATATTACAAAAAATATGATAAAGGTACACCAATACAACGCAACCTGTGCATGCTCCATTAGCCAGTATGCAGCCCTTGAGGCGTTAGTAAATGGAATAGATGATGCAGCACCTATGAAGATAGAATATACACATAGAAGAGACTTTACATATAAGCGTTTAGTGGCCATGGGGCTTGAGGTTGTTAAACCAGAAGGAGCCTTTTATATATTTCCATCTATAAAGCAATTTAGCATGACATCCTTCGACTTTGCTTTTAAATTACTAGATGAAGCAAGGGTTGCAGTGGTCCCAGGAGATGCATTCTCTAACTATGGCCAAGGATATGTTAGACTCTCATATGCCTGCTCAATGGATGTTTTAAAGGAAGGACTTGATAGGATGGAAGGCTTTATTAAAAAGCTTTAACAATAAAACTTTAAGCAAATACTCTATCTATTTGACAAATAATTTCTATAATGCTATATTTTATTATTAATTATATTAACAAGGAGAGTGCTTATCTTGATAGATACTAAAGAATACGATTTAACCTCACCATATGAAATAGCAAGGTACATAAAGGATGCTAAAAAGACAACACCAGTAAAAGCCTATGTTATTGGTGAAATTGGAGAAATCATTTATGATGGTGTAGAAATATTTGGCAATGATGGCTTTTATATATTGTTTGGTGAAAATTCGGTAGTTGAAGAATTTATTAGACTCCATAATGACAAAATAAAAAAATACAAGCTTGAATGGGATAGAAGAAATTCTGCAATTCCAATGCTTGATATTCGTAATGTAGAAGCACGTATTGAACCAGGTTCTATAATTAGAGAAGGAGTTAGAATTGATAAGAATGCAGTTATAATGATGGGAGCAGTTATTAATATAGGTGCTGAAATCGGAGAAGGCAGTATGATTGATATGAATGCAGTAGTTGGAGCAAGGGGAAGGATAGGCAAAAACGTCCATGTAGGGGCGGGAGCAGTTATTGCAGGAGTGCTAGAACCCCCTAGTTCAGATCCAGTTATTGTTGAAGATAATGTACTAATTGGTGCTAATGCTGTTGTACTTGAAGGAGTTAAAATTGGTAAAGGTTCTGTGGTTGCTGCAGGTTCTGTGGTCACATCAAATGTAGAAGCAGGAGTCGTTGTTGCAGGAGCACCTGCAAAGGTTATAAAAACTGTAGATGAAAAAACCAAAGAAAAGACCAAACAGCTTGATGACTTAAGAAAATAGAGGGCTTGCTCAAAGCCCTCTATTTTTATATTTCTTCTTCTACTATTTCCAATTCTTCAACCTCTTCAACCTCTTCAACCTCTTCTACTCTCTCCATTTTAGAAATCGATACTTCATATGCAGTCTTTTTAATTGAATTCTCTTCAGTTAATTTTTTTTCATATTCCCTACTTTGTACTCGACCCCACACTTTAATATGAGAGCCAATTGTAAGCGTACTTGAAAACCTTGCGTTTCTACCCCATGCAATTGCTGGTATGTAATCAGACTTGTTATAAGGTCTATTTACTGCAACTAGAAGGTCTGTGATTTCTCTTCCAAAGGGAGTTGTCCTATAAATTGGAGATTTGCATATAAATCCTTCAATATATATTTGATTAGGACTTTTTGATATTTCCTCTATAGGTTTTATATCCCTGGCAAAAATAGTCAATATTAATCTATTAGCTCCATCAATAAATTTATTATAAGACCTTAATTGCCCTTCAACCTTAATTCTTTGGCCACTTGTCATATCTAGCGATACAAATAGCCTTTCTGATACTGTTATGGGGAGAATGTCTGCTGTTTCACTTAGCCTTGGTACTTCTACATTAAAATTGTAAAAGCCTTCCCCATACATTTCATGACTGAATGAAAGCTCTGAAACTATACTACCCTCAATGTACACCTTGTTCGTTGATAGCAACCCCTCTACCATTACCCATCCCTCTCCCTTCGTATTTACATTTACAAAATTTTAGTTTCTAAAATATAGATATTAATACACACTTAAAAATATGTATAAAATATCTACTTTAGAACAAAAATCCTAATACAATCAAACAGGTATAGGCTGCCAGATAATACCCAACATCATCATGTACTCCTTTAACCTGTATAGGTATTTCACATGGCTGTACAAGAGTTTGGGACAAAGTAAATATTGCTCTCTGAAGGCAATAGCTAAAGCATAACCCCTCCCTATCATCTATACTAGATGCAGTTACAGTTGTTCTTCCATTTAATCCATAGGTTATGGGGTATATTTTATCGCATTTAAAATTGATATTTTGTATTGAATCAGAGCTAAATATAATATATCCTCCTTCTTTTATATTTGATAATATATTTTGAATTTGTTGTATTATTTCCTTTGATTCCTCATCTAATGAAGTCTGTATGACAATATCAAATTTAATTTTATTTATGTTTCCTTCCAGTAAATCCTCCCTTGATATCTCAATTATGGCATAGTCTACTTCTGAATAAAGCAGTTTAATAAACTCTTTGGTGCTCTCCTCCTCTGTCCCTATTATGAAGACTTGCTTATCTTGTTTTTTGAGTTCACTACTAACAATTTCTGCAACTGATGATTTTCCTCTACTCCCTAGAATACCTATAGTTATCACTCAAATCACCTCTACAGTCTAGCTTTTATATATATTTTACATATAGAGGCAAGTTTATTCACTGAAGCAGTACATGGCGATATTATGGCTTTGCCACTCTTTGTTTCCCTGTATGATCAATAAAATAATTATCCTTATAAATCATTTCTGATACCATCACAAATTGATACCCCTGTTTTTTTATATCCTTAATTAATCTATCCAAAATCTTTGGTGTTTGCTCTGCATTATTATGGAATAATATGATGGATCCATTTCCTATATTATTCATAATCCTATCATATATAAAATCCTCTCCTGGGTTAGTCCAATCAAGTGAATCAACGTCCCATTGTATACAGAAATGTCCTGTTTCTCTTACAGTTCTTACTACATTACTGTTGTAATCACCAAAGGGGGGTCTGAATAGCTGTGTAGATTTCCCGATAATATTTTTGATTTTATCACTTGTAGCATATATTTCTTCCTTTATCTTTTGAGCATCCAACTGTGTTAAATGCGGATGGGTTGAGGAATGGTTACCAATCTCATGACCCATGTTTTTTATTTTTTTAACCTTCTCCCCATATTTATCAGTCCAGCTGCCAACAAGGAAAAAGGTAGCCTTTATGTTGTTTTTTTCGAGTATATTAAGTATCTCATCTGTATACTGGTCTCCCCATGCAGCATCAAATGTAAGTGCAAGCTTTTTGTCCTGAGTTTCAACACTGTATATTGGTATTTCATTTTGGGTATTTAGAAATACATTAATGAAACCAAGCCTTCCTCCCATTGCGTAAAATATGGATACCATTGTAATGCAAAGCACCAGCCCAATATTTATAATTGTTTTCTTAGAAATAAAAACAACCTTCAATATACTTTCCTCCAAAAACTATTTCAATTCTATTTTATTAGTAAGTGGCTGGTTTAATGCTTACACTATTCATCTATAAAACCAAAAAATCAAGGAATAATTTTCCTTGATTTTTTTATCTTTTTCCTATAGCTGGTTTATTTAACTTTTTTTAATACATAGTAGCAGGGTTCCATGCCTCTATATACATAATCTCCACTTTTCCATTCATAGAACATATATGTTACTCCATCTATTTCTTTGATTTCACATTTACTTGCTGTTTTATATCTTTTATCAATAATCAGACCCTTCGTCCAGGTTGCTGGAGAAACTCCAGATCTACCTGAGTCTATCTTTACTCTTAATACTCCATTTTCTTCGAATTTCAATTCTCTTAAAAATAAATCACCTAACCAATATTTATCCACAGGTTTAAAACTATCAATCGTTCTAACAAAATCTACACTTTCCCATTTACCCTTCATATTTTCATCATCAACAAATGGATAATCCACACTATCTTCCATAACAGTTTTTACTTGATAGCTTGAATAATCCTCACTATCAACCTTCTTTAACACATAAAAGCTTGGTGCTGCATTTCTAAACATATAGTCCCCGCTTTTCCACTCACAAAACATATATGTGCTTCCATTGATCTCTTCTATCACATATTTGCTAGCTGTCTTCTCCTGTTTGTTAAGTAGCATATCCTTAGTCCATGTTGCAGGAGTATAAGCAATATTACCATCTTCAATGGCTAAAAGCATTTTCCCCTCTTTAACAAATATAAGGGAAGTTAAATACATGTCTGACTTCCAATTTTTCTCTTCAGGGTTAAATTCCTCTATACTATTAACAAAATCAACTGTTTCCCATTTTCCTATTACTCTTGGGTCATCAGTAAAAGGATAGTCAGTTTTATCCATATTTCTAAATACAGTGTAGCCTGTGAATCCAACCATAAATAGGGCAAGTAAAGCTATTACAGCTATCAATGGTGTTACTTTAGTATTTCTATTTCCAAATATACTCTTCTCATTTTTTACTTTTGTTTTCCACACATCTTCAAATTGAACAGATGTTATATGCTGCTGTAAAACATTATCCATAACACTAGTTATATCATTGTTAGATTGTTTCATACAGTTCTCCTCCTTCACCTAAAAAATCAAATTCATTATGAGGGATTTGTTTCCTTAAAGTATTAATTGCATAATTAAGCCTTGACTTGCATGTACCAATTGGAATATCCAAAATTTCTGATATCTCCCTAAGCTTCATTCCAGAATAAAAATGTAATACAAATACTTCCTTACTTTTCATACTTAAGCCATTAATCTGTTTCCACAATTCTACTTTCTCTTCGCTTTTCAATACAGAATTCTCAACCAAATATAAGCTGCTCATTTCTGGCATTTGATCTGTGTATTTTAGCCACTTATGCTTTCTCAGCATATTTCGTGTAGTATTTAGTGCGATTTTATATAACCATGGCTGCAATGACTTAGTGGAATCAAAGGTATCATACTTTAGAAAGGCTTGAATGAATGTTTCCTGAGTTATATCATCTGCCAGCTCCTTTGATTTTGTAAGATATACAGCAGTTCTATAAATGTAGTTTGAATGCTCTTTAAAAATCATTTCAGCTTTTTCTTTTGATATACTCTCCTGCAATAAAAGTCCTCCTTCCATCTCAATTTAATCTATATACACATCAAGATTTAAAAAGGTTCGGTTTAGTTATAAATTATTTTACTTTCATAAGTAAATAAGCATTTGCACTCATTCTTAGGTACAAATGCTTTAATGATATCCATATGTATAAGTATGTTTATGCTGTTATCCTTCTTTCTCAACATACCACTTGTTTTGTATCATATACAGCTCATCATGGGTTCAGCAACCATTTTTCTAATTCAGAAATCATATTTGCATAACTGCTAATGGAGTTTATTGTTCCTATTACTTGAGCAGTCCCCAGTTGCTGTTCTTCATCGTCTGTACATTCAATCAATAGGGATCGTTTTAAACTATATTCCAGCCAGCTTAATTTGTTTGAAAAACCATTTGTTAAGACCATTCTCCAATTTGCTTGTAGTGATCCATATTTCTTTTTATATCCACTTATAAAAGACAAAAATCTTACTTTATCGATGTCTCCCATTTCATTTTCAGACCAGTAAATAGCTGTTTCAGTTAATTCCTGCATAGGATTTATATAACCAGCTGCTTCCCAATCAATAATAATGGGATTATCTTCATTCCACATAACATTTTTGGGATCTAAATCTCTATGACTAATAACCATATCTGATGCAAGCAGTACCGCTGATTTATTGGCTTGAGAATTCCATTCATAAAGCTTATCTATGATTTCAAGCATCAGGTTAACCCATACTGAATTATTTTCTTGTCCTTTATGCAAATAGTAATTCCAATCTATTATTTGTGAATTATCAAAACAATCATTAATTATACTTAACTCTGAAAAATCCATCATATGTATATCCGCAAGAATAGCACCTATTTTTTTGCAATGGACTATACCGATTTCATTAGGTTTCAGGCTTTTACCATCTACCCAATTGAATACAAGATAGAATTGATTGTCTATTTCTTGCATGGAAGTGCCATTAATTTTTTTTGCTGAAATGGCAGGTATATTATTTGATGCAAAATTGGCAATTTCTTCTGAATTAATAAAGTTCTGTATTGCAATTGGTCTATGCATTATTTGTGGGTTTAATGCTTTAACAGCATATTTCCCTTGGATGGTTTCAATAGCATACATTCTATGTAAAAGTCCACCCGACAATGCTTCAGGCGCACCAACTATCTTACCAAGCTTCAAAGTATTACACAATTTATTAAATTGTAAATTGTATTGTATATCACTCATTTTTAGTACTCCTTGTTAGGCTTTATAGTAAGAATGGGTTGTAATAAAAAAAGAAATCTCATAATCTCATATGGCTGGCACCAGTCTCATTTTACGAATATACTTTTTTTATTGGGTTGTAGTTGACTTGATGTCAGCTGAATAATTAATTCCTCGACAGCTGATATGCTTGCCACAACACAAATTATATACAACAGCACTGTTTGATCAATATAAAGAAACAATATTGGAAATATGAATATAATCATGCCTGTGATTTTATTTCCGTAAGTGTGAAGAAATGCAAATGTTTTATATTTTTTCAAAGCTATAACCATCGATGTTAATCTAATAAAGCCAATTGAAATAATCCAAATGATGATTTCTTTTGCAGGATTTACGATTGGATAAAGCACAACTAATAATACACCTGTCATAATCATATCAGCTAGGGAATCAAGCTTTTCGCCAAGTCTGCTTGTTGTCCTTGTCTTTCTAGCAATAAACCCATCCATAATATCACTGAATCCGCAAATAATATATATTACATAAAAGGCTAGGCTTAATGGCTTAACAAAAATCAAAATTAAAGCAAAAATTATTCTACTAAATGATATACAATTTGGCATTGTTTTCATCTTACCACCACCATTATATCTATAGTTAAGTTATTATCGGAAATACTTATACTAACTGTAATATTCTCTAAGATTGTTAATATTCCTCCCTTATTATTTTATACCTCCCATTTCATACAGAATAAGATGCCTTTACCATAATCTCACTAGTATATTAATCTTTCCTATGTACAAATTATTATTATACATAATAATTGAGCTTACTAATAAAATAAAACACATAAGGAGGACTTAATATGGCAGCAGGACAAAATGGTTCCGGAAGAACACAGCTTGTTCCAGAAGCCCATTCCATGCTTGATAATATGAAGTATGAAATAGCTGGTGAGCTTGGAATACCTGTATATCAAGGTTCAGAGGATTATTGGGGGGAGATACCTTCCAGAGATTGCGGCAAGGTTGGCGGTTCAATGGTTAAAAGAATGATAGCAATGGCAGAAAAGCAAATTGCTCAGGGAAGTATGCCTGATAAAATTTGAAAAAACCCCGAAAGGGGTTTTTTCTTGCTAATACTTAATTGTTACTGATATAATAGAGTAATAAATAGCTTTCTATGGAGGTACTCTATGTTTAATGATATACTCGAACTTGCTGAAAATAAGCTTTTGCTGTTATATATATTTTGTAAAATTAACATACCTATTTCAAATTCACATATAACTCAAATAGTTTTGGAAAACAACCTAATAAACTACTTTTCGCTGCAACAATTTTTGTCTGAACTAATTGAAAGTGGTCTTATAAGCGATATTAGAAAGGACAGACAACACATGCTAAGCATTACCCCTAAAGGAAGGGATGCACTTGAGTTTTTTAATAGCAGAATACCTGAAAAGAAAAGGGAAATAATAGATAATTATATTAAAAAGAATATTGTAAGAATAAAAAATGATGTTGAAGTATCTGCAGATTATGAACAGAACCTAGATATATACAATGTTTCTTTAAGGCTACAAAATGATGGAGAGCCTATAATGGAACTTAAATTTTCTGTTGATTCAAGTGAAAGAGCGAAAATTATATGCAGTCTTTGGAAACAAGACCCTGAAGCATTTTATGGGAAAATAATTGAGTTATTTGAATAAAGAACAGCTTTCCACTAGGAAATGCTGTTCTTTATATTTTTTGTTATAAATATTCACTTGCTAGTATGTCTAATATAAATAAGGAATAAAAATCATTTGGGTTAATATTGTATCTATAAACATAGCCTGTACATAACTCCATAGTGGAAGTGCTTCCATATTCC
>JARDZI010000116.1 GCA_029240935.1 Clostridiales bacterium | reverse complement strand
TAGAAGGAAGGAAATGTAATTATGATGATATTAATGATATTAAAGTTGCTGCTGAAAATTTAGCAAGGATTCATTCCTCATCAAAAGGGTTTAAACCAATTACAGGCAGCTGTATAAAAAAATCTGATAATGATTATTTTAAGAGTTTTAATAAACATTTTTTCCAAATGCTAGAGCTTTCCAACAATGCATTTATTATAGGAGATAAGTTTTCAAAGCTATATCTTGATCATTTTGATTATAATATTGAAAAAGCACAGGAGAGCATTTATGCCTTATCCAAAATAGATTTTAACATTCCACTTGGGGATGAGGTTTCTGAAGAAGCTATTTGTCATCTTGATTATGTTAATAAAAACCTTATTTATACCCCTGATAATAAATTATGTATTATTGATTTTGATAAGACTGCAATAGAAATGCCTGTCCATGATATTTATGGTTTTTTGAGAAGGATTTTGAAAAGAGAAAATACCTCCTGGGATTTTGAAATTTATAAATCAGCAATTGAATCATATGAAGAAATACGTACATTAAGTTTTAATGAGCATTTAATAATATTTTCCCTACTTATGTTTCCCCATAAGTTTTGGAAGGTTTCAAGAGATTATTATAAAAATAGACATCAGTGCAATAAGGAAGCCTTTATTTCAATTATAAAAAAGATAGGCAAACAGGAAGAGGAACATAATGAATTTTGTAAAGAAGTTAAGAAATATATTGAAGAAAAATTTAAGGAGTAGCTAAGCTACTCCTTAATATTATACTATCTTGGATTTTTAATTTGTGATTGGGCTGCAGCAAGTCTAGCGATTGGTACTCTAAATGGTGAACATGAAACGTAATTTAATCCTGTATTGTGGCAGAATTCGATTGAAGAAGGATCTCCACCGTGTTCTCCACAGATACCAAGCTTAATTTCTGGTCTTGTGCTACGTCCAAGCTCTGCAGCCATTTTAACTAGCTTACCTACCCCAGTTTGATCTAATCTTGCAAATGGATCTGATTCAAATACTTTATTATCATAATAATCCTTCAAGAACTTACCAGCATCATCTCTTGAGAATCCAAATGTCATTTGTGTAAGATCATTTGTTCCGAATGAGAAGAATTCAGCTTCCTTTGCAATCTCATCTGCAGTTAATGCTGCTCTTGGTATCTCAATCATAGTTCCAACCATGTACTTAAGATCAACTCTTCCCTTAGCAATTACTTCATCAGCTGTCTTAACAATTATATCCTTAACAAACTTAAGCTCTTTTATTTCTCCAACTAGTGGAATCATTATTTCTGGTACAATATTAAAGCCTTTTCTGGTTTTAACATCTATTGCAGCTTCAATAATAGCCCTAGCCTGCATTTCAGCTATTTCAGGATATGAAACAGCAAGTCTACAGCCTCTGTGACCCATCATTGGATTAAACTCATGTAAGCTTTCTACAGTAGCTTTAAGCTCTTCAAATGTTAACCCCATTGTCTTAGCCAAATCTCTAATTTCATCATCTTCATGTGGTACAAATTCATGTAGTGGTGGATCAAGTAATCTTATTGTAACAGGTCTTTCTTCCATTGCTTCATATATTCCAATAAAATCACTCTTCTGGATTGGAAGTAATTTTTCAAGTGCTTTTCTTCTTTCATTTTCATTTTTTGCAACTATCATTTCACGTACAGCTGATATTCTATCCTCTTGGAAGAACATGTGCTCTGTTCTGCAAAGTCCAATACCCTCTGCTCCAAACTTAACTGCAGTTGATGCATCATTTGGAGTATCAGCATTAGCTCTAACCTTCATAGCTCTTATTTCATCAGCCCATGACATAAATGTTCCAAAGTATCCTGAAATCTCTGGTTCTACAGTTTTTATTATTTGAGCATATATTTTTCCTGATGTACCATCAATTGAAATATATTCTCCTTCATTTACTTTTACATCACCAATTGTAAGATAATGTCCCTTTTCATTTATGATTAATTCACCACAGCCTGCAACACAGCATTTACCCATTCCTCTTGCAACAACAGCTGCATGAGAAGTCATTCCACCTCTTGCAGTAAGTATACCTTCTGCTGCTACCATGCCTTCAATATCCTCAGGTGAAGTTTCCATTCTAACAAGAACAACCTTTTCTCCCTGAGCTCTATGTTCTTTAGCAGCTTCAGCTGTAAAGTAAACTTTACCACAACCTGCACCTGGTGATGCTGGTAAACCCTTAGCTACTTCCTTAGCATTTTTTATTTCTGCTGGGTCAAACATTGGATGAAGCAATTGATCTAATTGCTTTGGCTCAACCTTAAGAATAGCTTCTTCCTTAGTATTAAGTCCTTCTTGAACCATTTCTACAGCTACTCTTAAAGCTGCAGGTGCCGTTCTCTTTCCATTTCTTGTTTGAAGGAAGTATAGCTTGCCCTGTTCAATTGTGAATTCCATATCTTGCATATCCTTGTAGTGATTCTCAAGAAGTGTAGAAATTCTTATAAATTCCTTATAAGCTTCTGGCATTACTTCATTAAGAGTTTCTATAGATTTAGGTGTTCTTATTCCTGCAACAACGTCTTCACCCTGTGCATTCATTAAATATTCACCAAATATTTTATTCTCTCCTGTTGCTGGGTTTCTTGTAAATGCAACACCAGTTCCTGATGTTTCTCCCATGTTTCCAAATACCATGGATTGTACATTTACTGCTGTTCCCCAACTTGATGGTATATCATTCATTCTTCTATATACTATTGCTCTTGGGTTGTTCCATGAGCGGAATACTGCTTTAATTGATTCAAGAAGCTGTTCCTTTGGATCTGTTGGAAAATCAACACCTTTTTCTTCTTTATATAGTGCTTTAAATCTTTTAACAACCTCTTTCAGGTTTTCAGTTGTTAAATCAGTATCTAATTTAGCTACAGTTTCCTTTTTAACTTCATCAAGAATATGTTCAAATTTAATCTTTTCAATTTCCATAACTACATCGCTGAACATTGCAATAAATCTTCTATAGCTGTCATATGCAAATCTTTCATTGTTTGCTAGCTTTGCAATACCAGCAGCTGTTTCATCATTTAGGCCAAGGTTTAATATTGTGTCCATCATACCAGGCATTGATGCTCTAGAGCCTGATCTTACTGATACAAGTAATGGGTTTTTAGGATCCCCTAATTTCTTACCAGTCATTTTTTCAATTTTGGTTAAGGATTGGAAAATTTCTGCTAGAATCTCCTCAGATATTTTTTGTCCATCATCATAATATCTTGTACAAGCTTCTGTTGTTACTGTGAAACCTTGGGGAATAGGAAGACCAATGTTAGTCATTTCAGCAAGGTTTGCACCTTTTCCTCCAAGTAAATCTCTCATTTTTGCATTACCTTCACTGAAAAGGTATACATATTTTTTGTTTTGCATTTATTGTACCCCCTGTCTTTTATTTCAATTGTTTTATTGATAAACCCATAGGGACAAAATTAGTCCCGTATTAACAAAAACTAACCATAGGTTTTATTTAATCCTATTACTTTTTTGCTCCCAAGTTTACAAAGAGTCTAGTAATATTAGTTTTAGATATTTTACCAGTTATTTTTAAGTGCTCCTTGCCATCATCCCCAATTATTTTTTCAACAACTGGGAGACTGTCAACTTCATGCTCTATTATTTTTTTTGCTGCATCATATGCTGAATCTCCATCATTTACAGTAATAATGTTAGGCATACGTGTCATTATTATTCCTACTGGTACCTTATGCAAATCTGAATTTCCTAAAGCAGTCTTTAAAAAATCCTTTCTTGAAACAGCTCCAACTAAATATCCATCACTAACTATGAAAATGGTTCCAGCATCGTTAAGAAATATTTGTACAATAGCATCATATACTGTTGTATCCTCAGTAATCATAGCGGGCTTTGATTTAATATCAGAAACAGTAATTTCATTTATGTAATCATATAAAATGTTGTTACTACCATTATTTGAATATAAATAACCGACTTTTGGTCTAGCTTCTAATATACCAGTCATTGTCAAAATAGCGAGATCAGGTCTTAATGCAGCTCTCGTAACATTAAGCCTGTCAGCTAAATGTTCACTTGTAATAGGTTGATTCTTTTTTACTAATTCAATTAGAATTTCTTGACGCTTTGTAAGTTTAATAATAATCACCCTCTCTGCACATGGCAATCTTTACATATATTATATATTATTATATAAATGCAGAGAATTAAATACAACATTTATTTTATTAATATACCAAATATGCTTTATAAAGCTGTACTTTGAAATATTAATAATATTAAATATAGTTAATTTTTGTTAATAGGATTTTCGATCTCAAGATAATATTGTAGCTTATTTTATAAAATTTTTCAACACATATATAACTAAAATACATGAATAAGTCAGTTTAACTGACTTATTCATTAGAACTCTTGCTATTATCGTCATTAGCTGATGCAGTACCCTTGTTTGTGTTTAAATCTTTTTTAATATTGTTTACTGCGTCCTCTGTCTTTTGCTTAACATCCTCATATTTTTCTTTTAAAATATCATTAATTATCTCAACTTCACCATTAGGTCTTTCTACCTCAATAGAGATTTTAGATAAAATAGCTGTAACAGTTCCGATAACAAGCAAGGAAGGATAGAATAAGCTTAATGCGCCTGCGGCAACACCTGCTGTAACAGGTATGTCAATAAGGGTTTTTTTGTCCTTTTTTATTTTAACCCTATTTACATTTCCCTTTTTAATTATATCCTTAACCGTGTCAATGAGCTCGTTACTAGTATCTGAAATATTTTGAGAAAAGGATTTCTGGTTTTGTTCGATATAAATTAATGTATCCACAACATTACCATTATTTTTTTCCAGCACTTCCTTTGCAGCTGCATAGCTTAAACCTGTTCTATCTCTAACTAAGTCAATCTTCTCTAATGTTATTTCTTCCATTAAATCATCTCCTCAATTTTTAGATATTTTTTATTAGACTCAGAGTTTTATATTCTCTTCCTGTTTGATATTGTATATAACTTAAAAAAATATTTTGTAAAAGAGCTAAAACCTTATCCTCATACTTAATATTTCTCAAATCCTCTAATTTTATAAGCTTAATTTTGTGTAATAATTGAATTGCTTCTTCATTAAGAATATAACTACTCTTTAAACTTTTACATTCTGTACATGCAATTCCACCTTCAGAAATACTAAAGAACCCCTTATCCTGGATTTTTCTTCTACATTTAATGCAATAATTAACCTGAGGCATATATCCTGATAGTGAAATAGCTTTAAAATCAAAAGTTAATCTCAATAGTTTATTATCTATATTTCCAGAATCGAGTAAATACAAAGTTTTTAATAATAAAGCTAAAATTGATACATTCTTATTATCTTTTTCTGACAAGCCATCAACAAGCTCTAAAAAATAGCTTCCATAGATAAGCTTTCCAAAGTCAAGTAATATACCTTGAAAGGATTCATTAATGGAACTCTCACTTAGAGTATATAAATTTTTACCTTTAAAAATTACATATTCACAGTAGCAAAAGGGTTGAGTAGAGGCCATGAATTTACTTTTTTGTTTTCTTGCACCATGAACCACCATATCAATTTTACCAAGTATATCTGTATATATAGTGATGATTTTATCGCTTTCACCTAAATTAATCGATTTTAATACTATTCCCTGAACCTTTGTTAAAGACAAAACCATCACCTCTTAAATTCTAATAATAACCTAAATCCTTTAGGGTTGAGGAAGTATCTCTCCAGTCTTTTTTTACCTTAACCCAGAGCTCTAGATATATCTTGCTTCCTAAAAGTGCTTCCATGTCTTCCCTTGCACTTTGCCCAATTTTTTTAAGCATAAGACCTCCCTTTCCAATAATTATTGCCTTGTGAGAGTCCTTTTCACAATATATGGTTGCATTTATATTTATAAGCTTCGAGCCCTTTTCTTCCTTCATAGAAATTATCTCAACAGCTGTACCATGGGGAACCTCTTCATCTAGATTTTTAAGAATTTTTTCTCTAATAATTTCACTTACAATAAATTTTTCAGGCTGGTCTGTTATCATATCCGATGGGAAATACTGAGGACCTTCTGGTAAATTATCTACTATTATTTCTTCAAGCTTGTCAAGGTTAGTTCCTGTAAATGCAGATATTGGAATAACCTCCTTGAAGTTAAATTCCTTTGAGTAGTTTTCAATTGTTTTAGCAATACTTTCATTTTTAAATACATCAACCTTATTAATTATAAGTACAACCGGAGTTTTTACGGTTTTTAAATGTTCAATAATATATTTGTCTCCAACCCCCATTGTTTCATCAGGTGTTATTAGAAATAGTATTACATCTACTTCATTAAGAGTTTTATTTGCCATTCTAACCATATACTCTCCAAGCTTATGCTTTGGTTTGTGCATTCCTGGAGTATCTAAAAATACTACCTGATAATTTTCCTTTGTTAAAATAGTTTGTATTGTATTCCTTGTGGTTTGAGGTTTGTTGGATATAATTGAAATTTTTTCACCTATAAGGTGGTTCATAAGGGTTGATTTGCCTACATTTGGTCTACCTATTATTGTTACAAAACCTGATTTGAATTTATTCACTTATATACCTTCCTTCCATATTTTCATTAGTAAATGCATAGGGTAAGATATCTCTTAATTTATGTACTCTAAATTCCTCATTAGAATTAGCTACTATTATTTCCATATCCAGGCCCCATTCAGAGAGTACCTGCCTACAGATTCCACATGGATAAGTATAATCCTTACTATCGCTTATTATTGCTATTTTACTAAATTTTCTACTACCTTCTGATATTGCTTTAAAAAGAGCTGTTCTTTCTGCACAATTAGTACCTCCAAATGATGCATTTTCAATATTACAGCCAGAAAATACTAATCCATCAGTTGTAAGAAGTGCAGCACCTACTCTAAATTTTGAGTAAGGAACATATGCATTTTCCATTGCTGATTTTGCAAGCCTAACTAGGTCTTTATAATCCATTTTTATTCCCCCTAAAAATTTATGTGTATCAAACAAAAAAATACATTTTTTATGTTGTGGCAGGCTTCCATGCCTGCTCTATATGTCAGCAGTTAGGTATAGAAAATCTCATAGTGCAATGTTATGCCTATAATACCTCGGATCATAACATCCGAGGTATTATAGAAAACTAAATATCAATATTGTAATTAATATTCCAAACATTGACCCTATAATTGTTTCATATAATGTATGTATTCTTGCTTCAACTCTGCTTTGAGCTACCATTAAAGCAAGAAAAAAGGATAGAGTTATTATTAATGGGTCAGAAGTAATTAGTGAAATTGCTGTTGCAGCACCGAATGCTAAAGCACTATGGCCACTTGGCATACCACCCTTTAGAGGGGTTCCTTCACCATAAATGGCTTTTACAATTATTGTTACCATTACAATTAAAATTAAACCTATAAAAACTACTGTAGTATCAGATTGTTTAATTCTTAGTATTACTGTTTGAGTCATAGGCTTTAGCTTTTCAAAGAATAGTAGATATCCTACGACTATAGCATTTACAGCACTAATAAGTACAGCCCCTGCTGCAACATTTTTTGCGATTTTCGCCAGAGGGTGATAATAATTTGCTAGAACATCAATGGTAGCTTCAATTGCTGTGTTTATCATTTCAAGTACAATTACCAGTGTAATAGTTATAAATAATATTAACATTTCAATTTTTGTAAAGTCAAAAAAAAGACTTCCCAGAAGTACCAGTATTGCAATAATCATATGGAACTTCATGTTTTTTTGAGTTTTAACTGTATATATTATTCCTTCGATTGCGTAATTAAAGCTGTCAGTAAATCTTCTAATTTTCATCTTGCCCCCCTATAATCTGGAAAGGTTAATACCTGATAAAACCATTTCTTCTTTTTTTCTCATTACCTGTTCATCTTCAACTATCATATGATCGTATCCTAAAAGATGAAGTGTGCTGTGTACTGTTAAAAATGATAACTCTCTCTCAAAGGAATGCCCATATTCCTCTGCTTGCTGGTATGCTTTTTCAATTGAGATTACAATATCTCCTAGCATTACATCTCCAGTTTCAGGATTTATTTCCTCATCAGAAATATCATATATTGGGTTTTCTAAATTTTTATTATTGAACTCAATCATTGGAAAGGATAAAACATCAGTTTCCTTATCAATATTTCTAAATCTATTATTCATAATCTTTATCCCAGCATTATCAGTAATAACAATACTTATTTCATAGTTATATTTAAATCCTTCAAACTTCAAAGCTGCATCAACAGCTTTTGCAATTAAAGCTTCAGCCTTACTGTCAAATTCATAGCCTTCTTGATTGTTGCTATATTCTATCACCTGTACTCATACCTTCCTTTATCTGGTTATTTAACTCTGGGTATTCTATTCTACTGTGGAATATTCCTTCAAGTACCTTAAGAAATGACTGCTTTGTTTTCTCGATATCCTTTAATGTTAAATTAGAATCATTAAGCTGACCATCATCTACCTTTTCTTGTATGATTTTATTAAGCATCTTTTCAATATCAGCACTTGTTGGAGCACTAATTGAACGTACTGCAGCTTCAATACTATCAGCAAGCATTACAAGTGCAGACTCCTTAGTATTTGGTTTTGGACCTTCATACCTATATGAAGCTTCTTCAACCTCTTCATTTTCATTATTCATAGCCATTACATAAAAATATCTTACAAGTGTTGTTCCATGATGCTGGATAATAATATCTTTAATTGCTCCAGGTAATTTATACTCTTCTGCAAGCTCCATACCATCCTTAACATGTGAAGTAATTATAAGGGTGCTTAGCTTAGGAGTTATCTTATCATGAGGGTTATCATTTGTAATTTGGTTTTCTTTAAAGAAATATGGCCTTTTTATTTTACCAACATCATGATAATAGGCACCTGTTCTGGTTAGTATTGCATTTGCACCTATTTCATTGGCAGCTGCTTCAGCAAGATTTCCTACTAACACACTATGATGATAGGTTCCTGGTGCTTCAAATAGCATTTTCTTTAATAATGGTTGGTTGGGGTTTGATAACTCCAACAGCTTCATTGGTGTTATTATATCAAACAATTGTTCAAATACAGGTAGAATTCCAATTGCTAGAATTGCAGATAATATACCTCCTGCCAATCCTATAGAACTATTTATTATATTTTGGGTAATATTGTTATTGTTTATTAAGCCCATTGAAAATATGAGTATTCCATTTAATAAACCAATTACGCCTCCACCAATGAAAAAATTATTTCTTTGGTGAACATTATATGAAAGTAGTATTCCTGACATTGCTCCTATTAAATATATAATAACTGCTTCTATATTGAAATTTGTTACACATGCAATAATTGCTGCAGAGGGTATTGTAATAATGAATGCAAGAAGAGGATCAAATATAATCGACATTAATATAACTGCAAATCCTGCAGGAACAAGATATCCAGAAATCACATTTCCACCAACTGCAAATATTGCATTTACACATATTATTATTGCTATAATAAATAATTTACTATTATTATTGTAAACACTTTTTCTAAAGTTATATATAAACAATGTTATAAGCACTTCCATTAAAATAAGCAGAGCTGCAACTCCAGAATAAATTGAAATATCAACCTTAGAATTACTTTGAAGAAGTCCAGCTTCTGTCATTTGGTAAATGTGTGTTGACGTTATAGCTTCACCCTTTGCAACGATATTTTGATTCCTTTTAATAATAACCGGCTCTACACCTCTTGAAACCTGGCTTTTTAACTCTTCTGTGCGAATTTCATCCATTTCTAAATTTGGTTTAATAAAAGTGATACCTATATTTGTTGCTAATTCCTTCATTGATTTTGTTAAATTAGTATCATTTCTAATATAAAAATCCAAGTCTACCTGACCCTTTTGTATAGATTTTTCATCATTAGTTATACCTTGAGATAATATCTTTGTTAAGCTTGTTATTAAAAACTCAGAAAGGGTTTTCATTTCATTTTCATTTAGATTTAATGAATTAGTATAATCTTCATCTGATAACTTTGTTATGGTAGTATCCTCTTTAAGCTTTCCTAACTTATCAACATCATCTATAGTAGAATTTTTTATTTCTAGAGTTAGCTTAAAGAATTGCTCTATTAAATCAACTGCATGTGACAAAATCTCAGTTTTTATATTGTACTGAGGAAGTACAGCCTCTAATTCCTTATCAATTTTAACTTGAGTAGCCATATCATCTTGAAAATCTCTAGGGGCTTTAATATCAAACCCAGCAATATCTCCCTCATTTATATTATATTTTTCAGGG
>JARDZI010000115.1 GCA_029240935.1 Clostridiales bacterium | reverse complement strand
ATTTAGACCACAGCGGTAGATTATATGGTTTTATGCCTGCAAGTAGGCATTTCACATAGAATCTATCGCTATTGTTAAGTTGTATTATGGGAAGAATGGGTCTTAAGGTGACAGCCTCATCAGATATCAGATTTGTAAATCTGATATCTGATGAGGCTGTCACTACAGATTACATCATGCTTTGATGTATTTTATGACGCATAGCCACACGTATGTGATGCTTGATGTGACTGGCGTCTCTCCCTTCCAGAATTTGAAAGTTAAATATTTTAAGTAAACCTGTTGACATACCTATGGATTTCTTGTAAGATATAATAGTGTCAGGGCGCTGAAAATGTATTAGTAGCGCAGTGCTGATAAGTATTTTGGCCCCTTGGTCAAGCGGTCTAAGACACCACCCTTTCACGGTGGTAACAGGGGTTCGATTCCCCTAGGGGTCACCATTATGGGCGCATAGCTCAGCTGGGAGAGCATCTGCCTTACAAGCAGAGGGTCACAGGTTCGAGCCCTGTTGTGCCCACCATAATGGCCTAGTAGCTCAGTTGGTTAGAGTGCCGGCCTGTCACGCCGGAGGTCGAGGGTTCGAGCCCCTTCTGGGTCGCCATGCCGACTTAGCTCAATAGGTAGAGCAACTGACTTGTAATCAGTAGGTTGTGGGTTCAATTCCTATAGTCGGCTCCACAAATTAGACTTCGCGAATGCGAAGTCTTTTGTTATGCTTTAAAAACTTCATTGACTGTTTCGCCCCCTACATTTTGAGGTATAGTGTACAATGTATTTTTTACATATAAAATTGAAAGCCCTAGCATTTATGCTTGGGCTTTTGGCTTTTTCAAAGTCTTTTTAATTCTTATGTCCTCACCAAAGAATTCAAATATTTTGAAATGTCCATAAATTCTTGAGGTGATTCTTTCGGGATAATAGTTGTGAAGATCCATTATGGAAAGATTAGTTGACATAATCATTTTCTTATTCTTTAAAATCCTTGCATTTATAATATTAAACAGTTCTGAATGGGAATAGGAGGTATTTGGCTCTGTACCGAGGTCATCTATTACTAGTAAGTCACAGCTTAGGATTTCTTCAATTTGGTTCTTATCACTGCTTTCATCAAACCTTAAATTTCTTATTATATCAATGAGATTTGATGATGTCTGATAAATAACTACCTTACCCTTGTCCAAGAGCTCCTTTGCAATGCAGTTGGATAGAAAGGTTTTTCCAAGTCCAGATGATCCAGAAAAAAGTAAACTTTCATTTACCTCATCAAAGCCCTTATAAAAACCTATACAGTAGTTAACAATCTCCTCCATATTCTTTCTCGGAGAAAGACCCTGGTCCTTATCAATTGTATTTGAATAATAGTTAATTTGGAAGTTATCAAAATTCTCCCTTTTGAGTACTTCCTTTAGATTTGACTGTTGATAGTACCTGTCGATGAGTCTTTGCCTAAAGCAGCTGCATTTTTCGTTTAATACGTAACCTGTATCCTTACATTTAGAGCAGATAAACTTTATATCCAGATAATCCACAGGAAAATTATTTGCAGCAAGTATTTCAGCCTTTTCAATTCTTAAATCGGTTATAGCCTGTTTTTGCTCCTCTAAATAGCTTTCAATATTAATTCCTTTAAATATGGAGGAAGCAATATCAAAGCCTATGTCTTTGATTTTTTCATCAATATGGTTAATTTCAGGAAACTTCTTATAAATCTCTTCCTGCCGTTGTTTTTGTTTTTGCTTTGCATTTTCCTGGAGTCTTTCATATTCATAAAGAATCTCATTTATATATTTATTTTTCATCAGAATCACCTCTGCCTAGCAATTGCTTTCTTAATTCTTGCATATCATACTGCCTTTGTCCGCTGTAATTGCCAAAGGAATTGGAAGCTGCTTTTTTAGTTCCCTTAGGTTTTTTACTTGCCTTTTTAATATCATTAATATTTTTAACCCCATTTTTACTCCAGTCAGCTAATATCTTATCTATGTAACTGAAGTTGCTTTCATTGATTCTCATGGTACAAATTCTAATAGCCTCTTGTATTACATCTACAGGAAAATTGAACTTAAATAACCACTTTTCTAAAAACTCCTCCTGTGGTTTTGAAATGTCATTATCCTTGATTCCCATAAAGCTTAAGATAGCTCTATAACTATTCCACTTTTCCTCATGCTTTGTTATATAATTTTGAGCATCATCTATGGATTTTATACCATTATCATACCATGCAAGTCCAACCTTTTCTATGTATCTAAAATCGGTTTTTTTCTTAGAACTGCAGTATTCAACTAAAAAAGTAATCACCTCAGGTGAAAAACTAAAATCATCAATCATACTCATATATACAGATAGCTCCTTGGAAGACAGGGGTCTTCCCGTAAGCCTTTCTATATCTCTAAACATTTCCTTGACAGATCCGTCGTAATATACCTCCAGATCCTCAATTTTATTTTCTTTCAAAGGAAGTAATTGAATTAATCCATCTGGGGTATATTTCATTATACTTAAATTCACCCAGTAATCAAATGCCTTTGCTACATCAGCTTGTAGTAGATTTAAGGCTGTAGCAATTTTTTCTACACTAGAGGCTTCCCTTAAGTGGCCAAGCCTTAAGCAGAGTAGGTAAACCTTTACAAAATCTCCGTTTGCTTCTTTTAAATATTCATCTATGAATGAATTGTATACAGGGGTAAACTCCATAAATGGAACTCGTATTTCAATATCAGCCATTAAATCACTTCCTTAGGATGTTATAATAATTATTATAACAGAATAAATTGCACCTCTCAAGAAGATGGGTATGTTAGTAATATCCATCTAGGATGAAATATGAAATATGCTGTCGAATAGTTAAAACATGGCGACAAGAATCAGTATGTCCTTAGTATATTTTTGCTTAAAAAGTAATATAATAATTACAAAAAGTTAAATTCCCTTGCTTTTCTTCTACTTTTGTTATATACTAGCTGTGGGTATTTTTATGAAATGGAGGCGATGAAGTGAAGTCTGACATAAGAATTTTTCTTTCAAAGTTAGCAAACATTCTTCGCAGCATTAAACATAGGCTTAATGTTAGTGCATCTGTTGGTGCAATAATTGGTATAGCCTTCGCAGTAACATCTCTTGGTATATACATAGATAAAAACATGGTGTACGCTGTTAAAGTAAATGATAAAACAGTTGGATATGTAAAAATTACTGATGATTATGAAAAAGCCCTGGAAGCAATTAAAAAGTCGGATGGTGAAAATCCGTTAGAAGCTTTATCTGTAGAAAAGATGAAATCCACAGGTGAAAAGTTCATGAATAGCGAAGAAATAGAGAAGGTGGCTAGGGAAGAACTTGATCTTAAAGTGCCTGGAGTTATTGTCTATGCAGATGGTAATGAAATTGCAAGGGTTGAGAGTTTTGACTCGGCAAACAAGGTAATGGATGAAGTTCAGAAGTATTATTTTAATAAGTTGAATTTCAAAGAATACAAAATTTTAGCCACAAATATAAAGGAAAAAATTACAACCTATAGTACTCTCATGGAGTCTGAGAAAATTTTAGACGTGGATGAAACAGTAGAAAAGATTATAAATGGAAAAGGCGTTGAAAAGACATATACCATTAAAAAGGGAGATACCATTTGGGATATTGCTTTTAATAATGGTATGACAATAGAGGAAATTCAAGCTGCTAACCCAAATGCAAATCTTGATAAGATTAGTATAGATCAAGAAATTAAGATTGCATTAAGCCAGCCCTATGTAAATGTTGAAATAGTTGCGGATATTAAAACAATAGAAGAAGTACCTTATACAGTTAAAAATACAAATGACAATAAAAGTTATAAGGGAAGTTCTAAGGTAACTACAAAAGGTAAGGCGGGAAGTGCAGAAGTAGAAAAAAAGGTTACAGTACTAAATGGAAATATAACTAAAGAAGAAGTTATAACTAGCAACTTAATTACACCTGCAGTACAGCAAGTAGTTGCTGTTGGAACAAAGACAAGGAGTTCTGGTTCATCTAGTTATCTAGCTTCCTCATCAACAGGTACATTTAGTTGGCCAGCTAGGGGCTCAATTACCTCAAGATATGGAAGAAGATGGGGAGAATTACACACAGGCCTAGATATTGCAGTTCCAAGAGGAACAGCAGTTAAAGCTGCTGATAGTGGAGTTGTTTCCTTCTCAGGATGGAATGGCGGTTATGGATACTGCGTTATTGTTAACCATAAGAATGGTTATCAAACTTTATATGGACACAACAGTAAACTTAGCGTAAAAGTTGGGCAACAAGTAAGCAAGGGACAAAAAATTGCATCATCAGGAAGTACAGGTAGGTCAACTGGACCTCATGTTCATTTTGAAGTTAGAAAAAATGGAGTTCCACAGAACCCACAAAAATACTTGAATTAAATAGTCAAGGGATGCAAAAGCATCCCTTTTTTTTATTGCTAGTGTTATGAAATCACTTTGCTGTCATTAATATGAAACGCCACCTTATTTAGCGCAATAACACTGTAGTGGCAGGCCTCTGTGCCTGCCTGCGGCAGTGTCATCTTGAGCGGAGCGAAGGATCTTTTGTATCCATCCCTAAGAAAGATCCTTCACTATGTTCAGGATGACAAGTCCTGACTTTTATAGCTATATTACTTCAGTATTTTATCAAATATCATTAATCCATTTCCCTGTGAAAACTTATTTTCTCCAATACTGACAGTAGAAAGAGTCAGCACGGATTTCAAATCAGCAGGCTTTAATTCAGGAGTTTTTTCAAGTATAAGTGCACAAACTCCGGTAATTAGTGCACATGCTGCTGAGGTTCCCGACATTGTTGAGTATGGATTCTTAACTTCAGGTTTAATTCTTAGAGTTGGGTTGTAGGAGGGATTTGATGCAAGGGAGGTTATACCCATTGAGGGAGCAACTAGGTCCGGTTTGGCAATTCCCTCTGATGTTGGACCTCTGCCTGAGAAACTACTTATTTTATAATTTTTTATGTTGTTATCACTACAGGAACATCCTCCAACAGTTACAACATCTTTAATATTTCCCGGGAAATATATACTATAGGGTTGGGGACCTAAATTTCCTGAGGGAACTATTATAGAAATATTTTCTTTAAGGGCATTTTTAATAATTTCCTCAAGTGGATTAACTCTCATTTTGCTCATATAGGGAAATTCAAATGGCAAGCATATAATTCGTATATTATGCTTATCCTTTAAATCTATAAGAAGGTCTATGGCTTTAACAATATCAGAAATAAAACCGTTTCCTGAAGCATCAAATGCCTTTACAACACATAGATTAGAATCTGGTGCAGTTCCTATATATAGGTTAGATGAAAGAGCACCGGAACCTGCAATGCATCCACAAAGAAAGGTTCCATGTCCATTATCATCATATGGTTTTTCATAACCATTTATTAAGTCATAAAAAAAGCTGATGGAATTTCGCTTTGATGTTAAGTCAGAATGGGGAAAAACTCCTGAATCAACTAAACCAATCCCTATACCCTTTCCTGTAAGACTAAAGACCCTGGCATGATTTATTCCCATTGCATCCCCAGCATTTCTTAAGGTAAGAGTTGCTTTATGGTCAATAGAAATATAGGATACCTCAGGAATTTCTGAAAGCTTATCAACTGAATAGGGGGACAGATCACAAGAAATTGCATTAACATGCTGATATTCGTATTTAATTCTTCCTCCGTTATAAAGTATTTTGTTTTTAATTATTTTTAAATTATCCTTATAACACAGGATTATAGGTATTTTCCGTTTCATATTTATTTTCATATAGGTTTTTATATTAGAATCTATCTTTTTACCAAATCCTAAAAACCACATTATACCACCTTAAAAAACTTATGCAATATATTATATGCAGGAAGAGGGAGAGTGTGAAGCAGGAAAAGAAGATTACTTAAATTAAATAATAATTCAATTTTATGATATAATTAACCTATGTAGTGGCAGGTTTCCATGCCCCACTACAATTTAAATCTCAATTTCATAGGGACCTATAGGAGGAAAAAAATATGGCTTTAATAGATTTTAAATGTAAGAACTGTGGTAAGGAGTTTTTTGAAATCATAAACAAAGATGGAGAAAAGGTTTTTTGCCCTGAATGTAGTGGAGAAAATGTTGAAAAGGTTTATAAAGGTAAATTTTATGGCAAGAGTGGAAGTTGTTCTGGAAGCTGCTCAGGCTGTAGTGGATGTCACTAAAAAAAGAGTCGATTTCGACTCTTTTAATTTACTTAATTGATTCTTTTTGTGAAGTTATATAATCGTAAAATGCCTTTGCTGTTGGAGAAAGTGTTCTCTTTATATGGGTAACAACATAAATATCTCTTATTATATCCAGGTCTTCAATATTATGCATTTTAATTAATCCAGTGGAAATATAATCATTACAAGCTAATTCTGATACAATTGAAACTCCAAGTCCTGACTTTACAAATTGAAGAACAGCCTCAAGGCTGCTGACCTCAGCAAAAACCTCTAATTTATCTGCAGAATATCCTTTGCTCTTTAAAGCATGTTCAAATACATTCCGGGTAGCAGACCCTTTTTCTCTTGATATGAATGGAAGTTTCATAATATCCTTCAGCTTAACATTCTTTGAAAGATCCAGGGTATTACTAATAAGCACCAGTCTATCATCATCAATTTTAGTATATGAAAGCCTGCTATCAGTAATAATTTCTCCAACCATACCAATATCAGCATCTCCTAATATGACCTGCTCTATTACATTTCTTGTACTGTCCTCCTTAATTGAAAAGTGCACTTCAGGATATATATCGTAAAATGACTTTACAATAGAGGGAAGTATAAAGCGACAAGGTGTTGTACTTGATGCAATGCTAAGAGTGCCAGAAATTTTACTGTCAAACTCAGACAATGTTGAAATGGCTGTATTTCGAATATTAATTAAGTTAAGAGCATATTCAAGAAAAAGTGAGCCTGCCTTTGTTAGTCGAACATCTTTACCATGCCTATCAAATAGAGTCATGTTTAATTCTTGTTCTAAAGATGCAATATGTGCACTTATAGTAGGCTGAGATAAATATATTGCTTCAGCTGCTTTTGAAAAGCTCCTAAATTTTGCTACATTTATAAATGCTTCTATTTGTTTAAAATCCACTTCATCACCTCATGATTATATTAACATACAACTATAAGGTTTATCAATATACTTTATTAATATTTTCTATAAAGATTATAGGTATTATTAAAATTATTTGAATAAGTATTATAATGTTTAGAACTGGTTAAATGAATATATGAGCTATTGGTATTATCTGCTACTAAAAAAACAAAATGAAGAGTTTCACAAAAATGTATTAAGTGTTATAATATCATGTGTAGTATTATGATTATTTAAATATTCTATTAAAAAAAAGAAAATATATAGATTCAAAATTAAATTAAAAATGATATGAAAAATAACAATATGTAAACTGAGAAATAGGTACATAACTTCGGATAGATGTTAATATGAAAAGGATGGGTGCACTTATGGATAAACTGATTATTGAGGGCGGCAGAAGGTTATCAGGGGATGTTGTAATAGGCGGAGCAAAGAATGCAGCACTGGCTATACTTCCTGCAGCACTTCTTACAGATGAGGGATACTGTGATATTGATAATTTACCAGAGATAGAGGATATTAAATGCTTGGAAAATACTATTGGAAGCCTGGGAGCCAGGGTTTCAAAGCAGAATATAGGACATGTTAGAATTGAAGCATCACACATTGTTTCAACACTAGTTCAGGGTGAGGATTTAAGAAGGATTAGAGCTTCATACTATTTTATAGGTGCACTTCTTGCAAAGTTTGGGAAGGCGGAGGTAGTGTATCCCGGTGGTTGTGAAATAGGAGTAAGACCTATAGATCAACATATAAAGGGCTTTGAGGCAATGGGAGCTACAATAGAGGTGGAGCATGGTATTATAAGAGCCTATTCAGAAAATGGGCTTAAGGGTGCGAACATTTATCTAGATGTGGTAAGCGTGGGAGCCACTATTAACATAATGCTTGCAGCGAGTAAAGCTGAGGGGGTAACTGTAATTGAAAATGCAGCAAAGGAACCACATATTGTAGATGTTGCAAACTTTTTAAACACAATGGGAGCAAATATAAAAGGCGCAGGAACAGATGTTATAAAGGTTAAGGGAGTTAAGCATCTTAAGGGATGCAGCTACTCGGTAATCCCTGACCAGATTGAAGCAGGAACTTTTATGATTGCTGCTGCTGCAACACGAGGTGATGTTGTAATAAAGAATGTTATACCTAAGCATTTAGAATCCATAACTGCAAAGCTTCTTGAAATGGGGATAAGTATTGAGGAAGGGGAGGATTCTGTAAGGGTTTCCTGCAGTACAAGAACAAAAGGAATAAATATAAAAACCTTACCCTATCCAGGATTTCCTACGGATCTTCAACAGCCAATGACAGCTCTTTTAACAGTATCCAAAGGAAGAAGTATTGTAAATGAAAGTATATTTGAAGCAAGATTTAAGCATGTGGACGAGCTAAAGAGAATGGGTGCTAATATTAAGGTCGAAGGTAAGATAGCGGTTATTGAAGGCATAGATTGCCTTTCTGGTGCAGAGGTAGTGGCAACAGATCTTAGAGCTGGTGCTGCAATGGTTGTAGCAGGTCTAATTGCTGATGGCATTACAACAATAGCCAATATTAAGTATATAGATAGAGGTTATGAAAAGATCGAAGAAAAATTTAATAATCTTGGTGGTAGTATAAAGAGAATACATGAGTAGAAAATAAGCCTGGCCTTGAGCCAGGCTTTAATTTATACCCTTGCAACACCACTACTTATTGCAGCTTCTCTAACTGCAGCAGCTACTTTTTCTTGTACAATCTTATCAAAGGGTTTAGGAATAATATTATCATCATTCAAATCATTTTGTGAAATAGCTTCCGCAATTGCATAAGCCGCAGCTACCTTCATAGCTTCATTTATATCCCTTGCTCTTACATCAAGTGCTCCTCTGAATATTCCAGGAAAGGCAAGTACGTTATTAACCTGATTTGGAAAGTCAGAACGTCCCGTACCAATTATCCGGGCACCAGCAGCCTTAGCATCTTCAGGGAATATTTCAGGAGTAGGATTTGCCATTGCAAAAATTATTGAATCACTGTTCATTGTTTTAACCATAGCTTGGGTTAAAACACCTGGAGCTGAAACTCCTATGAAAACATCTGCAGCCTTAATAACATCCCCTAGAGTCCCACTTAAATTATCTGGATTTGTTATCTTAGAGAGCGCATCCTTTGCATCATCAATAAAATCCATTCCTCTATATAGAGCTCCACCCTTATCACAAAGGATTATATTTGTAACTCCAGAGGATAATAGAAGTCTTGTAATTGAAGTACCAGCAGCTCCAGCACCATTGACTACAACTTTTATATCTGTAAGTTTTTTATTTGTAAGCTTCAGAGCATTTATAAGTCCTGCTAATACTACAATTGCAGTGCCATGCTGATCATCATGGAAAACGGGTATATCTAGCCTTTCCTTCAACCTTTTTTCTACTTCAAAGCATCTCGGAGCAGAAATATCTTCAAGATTAATTCCACCAAAGGAGGGAGCTATTTTTATAATAGTCTCAACTATTTCATCAACATTTTTAGTATCCAGTAATATCGGAAAAGCATCCACATCTGCAAAGCTTTTAAATAAAACTGCTTTACCCTCCATAACTGGAAGAGATGCCAATGGACCAATATCACCTAGGCCTAAAACTGCAGTTCCATCTGAAATTACTGCAATGGTGTTCCACTTTCTTGTATATATGTATGCCTTATCAGGATCCTTTTGTATCTCAAGGCAAGGTTGTGCAACTCCAGGGGTGTATGCCAGGCTTAAATCCTTTGATGAATTTATCTCAACCCTTGATACAATCTCTATTTTGCCTCTGGAATTTTCATGAAATTTTAAAGATTCTTCATATATATTCACATAATCACTCCTTTCACTTTATACTAGAATTATATACAATAGATAAAATTACATCAACTGCATGTATATACCATGAAAAAATATCTCTTTAGATTTTCATTTATCATACATTAGTTATCCTTTATGTTATAATAAACTATGTATAATACAAAGTAGTGGCAGGCCTCTGAGCCTGCTTAATTCACTTTAGACAGGAAGGATCAGAGACCTGCCACTACTTTGGATAAAGATAGTATGCTAATTAATAAGGATTTGTATATATTAATGTAATGCACTAATGAGAGGGGAATAGGGATGGAGTTTTGTTCATTATATAGCGGTAGTAGTGGAAATAGTCTTTATGTAGGGACTGAAAGGACAAAGATATTAGTCGATTCAGGATTATCTGGAAAGAGGATACAGGAAGGAATGAAGGAGGTTGGGTTAAATCCTGTAGATTTAAAAGGAATAGTTATAACCCATGAGCATGATGATCATATAAAATCTGCTGGAATTCTGTCCAGAAGGTTTAATATTCCAATATATGCGAATACTAAAACCTGGGAGGCAATGATTAGGTCTGTTGGAGAGGTAGAAAGAGAGAACATTAAGATATTTGATGGGTATAATCCATTTGAAATTGGGGATATTACAGTTGTACCATTTGAAATTCCCCATGATGCAGCATGTCCATGTGGATATAGCTTTATACATGATAAAAATAAAATATCAGTTGCCACAGATATAGGTTATGCAAGCGAAACAGTTAAAGATAATATAAAAGATTCTGATTTTATACTACTGGAAGCTAACCATGATGTTGAAATGCTAAAGGTTGGGCCATATCCATATCCTCTTAAGCTCAGAATTTTAAGCGAAGTAGGGCATCTTTCCAATGAAAATTGTGGAGTCATGATAATGGATATTCTTAATAGTAAGATTAAAAAGGTTATGCTTGGACACCTTAGCAATACCAACAACTATCCAGAGCTTGCAATGAGAACCGTATTATCCATCCTTGAGATGAATGGTATAAAGGATGGACGGGATGTTGACATTGATATAGCTTTAAGAGACAGGGTGGGGAGGATGCAAATAATAAAATAGGAGTGTTATGATGGAACTTGATGACTTCAAGGGTCGAAGACCTTCGTTTTTGGGATACTTTGTATGTGGTTTACTTGGGGCAGTTGTAGGAGGTTTTTTACTTTTATCATTTGGTCCTGCAACACTGTTCAGTAGATTCGATCAGATTGTCCCTAATAACACAACCCTGCCAATGCAGCAACTACAACAACAAATTCAGCAGACAGAAGAATTTCAACAGGTGAAACAGATTATCGCAAGTGGCGGAGGAGGCAGCGCAACTACAGCAGCAGAAAGAGTTGCAGCATCTGTTGTTGGAATCACAACCACAACAGTTCAAAGAGATGCCTACTTTAGAAGCAAAAAGGTACAGGGAGTTGGCTCTGGGGTTATAGTTGATGTTAGGGGATATATCTTAACTAATAACCATGTTGCTGGTGGAAATGTAAGTGCTATAACAATATCACTTATTGATGGCAGAACAGTTAGTGGAAAGACTATTTGGACTGACCCAACTCTTGATCTTGCAATCGTTAAAATAGATTCTACAGATAACCTGATTGCAGCACCATTAGGTGATTCTAAAAATATTACAGTAGGACAGGATGCAATTGCAATTGGAAATCCCCTTGGTCTAAGGTTTCAAAGGTCTGTAACAGGAGGCATTGTTAGTGCTTTAAGCAGAACCATTGAAATTGAAGATGGTGTGTATATGGATAACCTTATACAAACAGATGCATCAATAAACCCTGGAAATAGTGGAGGACCACTTGTAAACGGAAATGGTGAAGTTATTGGAATAAACACAATAAAAGTAACAACAGCAGAAGGAATGGGTTTTGCAATTCCCATAAACGTGGCAAAGCCAATTATACAAAATGTAATAGAGGATGGAGCTTATAAAACACCAATATTTGGAGCCATAGGCTTTGACAGAGAACTGGCCTCATTTATTGATGCTAAAATAGATTGCGGAATATATGTATCCAAGGTTCTGAAAAATACTCCTGCTGAAAAAGCAGGATTAAAAGCTGGGGATCTAATACTAAATTGCAATGGATCTGATATTAACACAATGGTTGAGCTTAAGGAGGTGTTTTACTCCCTTGGTGCCGGTAAAGATTTGAATCTAAAGGTAAAGGGTTCAGATGGAAATACAAGGGACGTAAAGCTTGTACTGGCAGCTGGAAAATAGAAAGAATTTATCAAATTCTAAATAGATGAAAAATCTCCTTCTTGTATAGAATGTCTGCATAAAAGTACAGGCATTCTATTAGGAAAGAAAATGAGACAAACTGTTTTGGGGTGAAAGCTATGAATATAAGTATAATTACAGTTGGAAAGCTTAAGGAAAAGTATCTTAAGGATGGAATAGATGAATATAAAAAGAGACTCTCCAGATACTGCAGCATAGATGTAATAGAGGTTCCAGATGAAAAGGCACCTGAAACACTGTCTGAAAAAGAAGAGGAGCAGGTTAAAGTAAAAGAAGGCCAAGCCATATTGAGGCACCTAAAAGATGGTTCGTACGCCATTGCACTTGATTTAAAAGGAAAGATGCTTTCCTCAGAGGAATTCTCAACTCTTTTAGGGGACTTAGGATTATCAGGGAATAGTAATATAGCCTTTGTAATTGGAGGCTCCTTAGGATTATCCCAGGAAGTACTGACAAGAGCGGATTATAAGCTATCCTTTTCAAAGATGACCTTTCCACATCAATTGATGAGGATGATATTGCTAGAGCAGGTGTATAGAGGGTACAGGATTATGAAGGGGGAACCGTATCATAAGTAACGGCGTACCTTATAGAATAAGATAAGCAGAACAGTACCCGTAAATAGCATAGACTTTTTAGGCTTAATATGTTGGATGACACAACATGTAATTGAGGGTTTTGGTTAAAAGCTTATTTTCATGAGAAATTAAACGGAAATATCTCACGTTTCAATTGAAAGTTAAGGCATATCTATAAATGGGATTATAAGGAGTTATATAGAAGTATTTAATATTTTGTATGAAAATAAAGCTGTTATAGATTGATAGTTAATATTTACTTTAAATATAACATTTAAGTGTTAAAAATAGTAACAATGAATAAATTATAAGAGTTGTTGTAATTAATTCCATTAGGAGATATAATTTTTATTAGGCTTTCTAATGGAGGATAAAAACAATGAATGCAAAAGGATTTAGAGCTAAATTGTTAAAAAAGTTAAATGAAAACAAAAATATTATTGAGACTAAAGATGGAGAGTGGACTGTAAAAGGATTTGCAGATATATATAATAAGCTATATACAATATCTACAGATACGAAAGTAGTTAGTAAAATACTTGAAATTCAATTATTTCCTATATTGCAGGAATTTGCAATTGAGAACAGGCTAGAGATAAAGCTAGCAAAACAACAAAATCATTACCCCGATTGCACATTTATTTTTGAAGATGGGACAAAATATGCCGTTGACTTAAAATCAACATATCGTACTAGCAAGGAAAAGGTTAAAGGTTTTACACTTGGCTCATATACTGGTTATTTTAGGAACAGAGATAGCATAAAAAATATATTATTTCCTTATAAAAGTTATTCGAAACATTTTGCTTTAGGTATTATTTATTCTAGATATGATAAAGAAGTTGATGAAAGAGCGTCATATGATTTAGATATTATAGGGGAAGTTCAAAGTGTCATAGGGGAAATCGAATTTTTAGTTCAAGAGAAGTACAAGCTTGCAAGTAAAAGTACTGGCTCAGGAAACACAAAAAATATAGGAAGCATAAAAAATATAGATAATCTAAAGACTGGAAAAGGAATATGTAAAACTGAAAAAGAGTTTGATAAGTTTTGGAAAAAACGTTAAAGTTCATATTAACACTACTTACTAATTATCTTGTTAATAGATAATGCTCACATAATAAGGTCAAGTGAATTAATGCTTGTACTAGATATTTTCCATTTCTTGTGATACAATCAAAGTATCGTACGGGAATGGGGTGTAGATATGGATTTTGTAAAGTTAGTTTATGATGAATTAGAAAGAGAAAATATTAATTGGGAAGTTAAAGGTCTTATTGATTCAAATAAGAAAATTTTTACATTGGGAAGTGATTCCAAACTTATAGGTAGAATATTTGAATTGCTAATTACAGTTGTGTTAGAAAGTATCGCTGAAAAAACTGAATATAGATTAGTTGCTTCTGAATCTCAAACAGTATACCCAGATTTTAACCTAGTTAATGATAGAACTGGTGACAAAATTGCAATTGATATTAAAACTACATACAGAAGAAGAGGTGCAAGAGGAAATTTATCGAATATTGGTTTCACACTGGGTTCATTTGCATCATTTCTAAGAAATAATACTAAGAATATACAATATCCTTATAATGAGTATTCAAAGCATTATGTAATAGGGTTTATATATGATAGGGTGGAAAGTGCAGCAGAAGGCAGAATTATAAATATTGATGAGTTGGACGAGACTATTGCACCATACGCAAATGTGGAGTTCTTTGTTCAAGAAAAGTATAGAATTGCAGGAGATAAGCCAGGTAGTGGAAATACAGAGAACATTGGGTCATTTAAAACTAATCAATCAGATTTAATAAAACTAGGGTTCGGTCCGTTTAGTTTTTTAGGAAATGAAGTTTTTGAGGATTATTGGAAGAACTATCCCAAATATAGAGAGAGTGAAAAAAAGTATACTTGTCTTGAGGAATACTTTGATTGGTTAGATAGAAATAGGATAGATACTTCAGAAATAAGAGCAAGTTACAACAAGTGGAGAAAGCAAATACAGCAAGGAACTAATCAAGTTATTTATACTAATATATTTGAAGAAGAATTAATGGATGAGGCAAATATTGCAGAGGATTCTAAAAAATATTCATAGTATCAGTTTAATTGATAAACAGAGAGAGTTACTTACTCTCTCTTAGTTTTTGCAAATTTTCTTTAAAAATAGCAATTAAATAATCATTAATATCTTCTTGTTTGTTCAATACCAACATCTTATTCATTGGTGAATATTTTAAATGTGAGGCAGATTGCAAGTACTCATCTTCTCTTTCGGTTTGAATAGCTAATTCAAGACCATGAGCCTTCCAAAACAAAACACCAAGCAGACCTTCAGCACTGTCGATTAAAGCATATATAGTTTTAGGAATAATGGTTATTTCGTCAAAGTTTGAAAATAGCACATCTCTTAGTTTCTCATAAACTAAATAATAGTCAGTATATTTTCCAGACAGTTTTTTAATTAATATTTCAGAATTGATTTCCTTATTCATTGACTTATCCTTTCTTTGTATATTATCTTTATTAAATGGGTTATGATATAATATCATAGTAAACTAACACTATTTTAACACTAACGTCTGATAAAGGGAAGGTAAATGATATGGAGCAAATTACGTTTTTAAATGATGAAGTTAATCAAGAAGGTATGAATTATAATGAATATAAATTTCCTAGTACAAGATACCAAGGGTCAAAACTAAAAATTGTGGATTGGATATGGGAAAATATAAAGGATATAGAATTTAATAGTGTTATTGACCTATTTGGCGGCACTGGATGCGTCGCATATATGTTTAAGAAGCATGGTAAAAGTGTTATATATAATGATATTTTAAAATTCAATAATATAATAGGTAAAGCAGTAATCGAAAATAATAACGAAATTCTTTCAGATGAAGAAGTAGAGTATATTCTGACTAAACATAGTTATAGCTATCCTACTTTTATTCAAGATAATTTTTCAGACATTTTTTACTTGCAGGGAGAAAATGAGTGGCTTGATTATGTATCTTACAATATCAGACATTTAGATAATGAGTATAAAAGAAGTGTGGCTTATTTTGGCTTATTTCAGGCATGTATAATAAAAAGACCTTATAATTTATTTCATCGAGCAAATCTTTACGTAAGAACAAGCGATGTTAAGAGGGGATTTGGAAATAAAACTACTTGGGATACGTCTTTTGAAAAACACTTTAGAACTTTTATTAATGAGGCAAATCAAGCTATATTTAATAATATGCATAAATGTTTATCGCTGAATTATGATGCACTTGATTTTCCTGTTGAGGAATATAATGCAGACCTTGTTTATATTGACACTCCATATATAAATTCTAAGGGGGTTGGTACTGATTATTTAGATTTTTATCATTTCCTTGAGGGTTTAGTTAGATATGACGAATGGAACGAATTGATTCTACCTAAATATAAACACAAGACTATGAAGGGTAGAGGAGAGAGCCCTTGGACTAATA
>JARDZI010000114.1 GCA_029240935.1 Clostridiales bacterium | reverse complement strand
TTCTAGTTATAGAAAAAGGAAGATAACCGTAGGGATTTGAGGTTAGCCAATCAGGTAGGGCAATGAGGGAACCACCTGCTTTTATCCATTTCTCAAGTTCAATTTTTCTTGAAGTAAGTGCATTTGATACTTCGGTAGCATCGGGAGTTAAGCTTGCTGAATTGCCTGACCAGCCAACAACTATAACATCATAATTATCAAAATCTTCATTATTAAATGCTGTTGTAAAAACACCTGGAACATATGGGTCAGGAGTTGTAACCAGTGTATAGGATCCTATACCAACATGGGTATCTAGTGCTATCTTTAAACTATTTTTAGAGCATCCACTTCCCTCAGACTGAAGTGCTAATATTCGACATCCTACAGGAGCAGAACAAATATGAGTATTAACCAGAAGTGATGATTTTTTTGGCGTTTGTATAGGTAAAACAATCGATGCTCCAATATTCCGATTAAAAAAACTATTTTTTTTAGGAGTTAACATATTTCAATACCTCCCTTACATTTTTACCTGGTACATTATATGCATAATTGTGGAAAATTGTAATAAGAGGTATTAAAATATTAAAAAGTGACAGTTCAGAATTCCAAAGCATGCTCCCACTCGATAAATGAAAGTCAGGACTTGTCATCCTGAACATAGTGAAGGATCTTGCCTAGGGATTACAAAAGGTCCTTCACTACGTTCAGGATGACACTGACGCTGGTATTGACTTTCATAGCAATAACAAGCACATTTTTTTGAAAAAGTATTTTTAGACAGCTCTCAATTATTGTTAGCTTGCATCTGTATCAATACATTTCCTTATACATATCTTAATGATATCCTTTTCTGCAAATTCATACACTTGACAAACTGAGTTTCCATAGTAATCATTTAGTTTGTATAAATTATTTTCTTGTTCAAATATATTGCAGAGTATTTCTGCACCAACTATTGTAAATTCATCATCCAGGTTTGCATCATCTCTGTCAATAAAACATTGGATGGGAATATCATCATCGATTATCTTATCTATTTCATACCAATTTTCTGTTAATGTTTTATATTCTATTTTTCGAGAAAGCTTTCCAGAAATAATAACCTTTTCTGGGCAAACCTTTTCGATTAAAACTTCAATATTTTTGAAAACCTTAATAGTCCCGCTAATAGCAGGTGGATACAAAGATATTTTCTTCTCTATCATAACCTGACAGCATGACTGTGGGTTTGAAACAGGGCATATGCTATTTGAAACCATCAATACACCTCCTCTACATGGAGTAAATTATGCAATTTATAAAGATATGTTCTTCTATTTTATATTATGAAAATCATATTTAAATGTTACAAAACCAATAATTTAGTCGAAAATTATTAGCTATATGTTTTTGTGTCAAAAAAAGAGTAAATAGCATAGCTTATTGTAGGTATTTATAGGCTGGAGGTGAAAAGATGGAAAACTATTTGATAAAAGATTGGACTATTTTAAATTATGCAAACGGAAATAATGAGTATGAACCAGAAATGTTTAAGTCTATGAAGGATTTTGAAAAGATAGAGAATAATGAAAAAATTAATATTGTAATACAAATTGGAAGAATAGATAGGGGAGTTGCAAGGATTATCAGACCAGGAGAAAGCCTTGAAGATGATGATGAAATTTGGACAGGAGTAAGGAGATATATTGTTAGACATGAAAAAGCTCAAATACTTGAGGATTTAGGCAAATCAAATATGGCAGAGCCCAAAAACCTATATGATTTTATTACATGGGGAATTAAAAACTATCCTGCAAGGCACTATGCATTAATGTTGGGAGGACATGGTGCAGCATTTGTTGGAACACTCACTGACTACAGTCAGAAAACTCCATATATAATGGGAACTCCTGAAATGTGCAGGTCCATTAATATGATTTTAAAGGATACAGGTAAGAAAATAGATATATTAATACTGGATATATGTTATATGAATCTGGCAGAAATTATGTATGAGTTTGGAAAGGAAAAACAAAATACAGTGCAAAATGTAATAACATATATAGAAACAGGACCAGTTTCAGGATTTCCCTGTGACAAGCTTATTGAAATTATTATGAATAACCCTAACCCTGAAGATATAAATCAAACAGTTAAGAATATTGTAGAACATATAGGCTTAAATTTAGTCGCCTTTGAGATAAATGAAGCAAAGCTTAAAAATATTAAAAAAGCATCAAATGAATTAGCCTATTCATACTTGACATCCAGCCAAGATAGAAAATATACTCCATATGAATTGTTGACCTGCATTAATAAAGAAGACCCATGGTATGATCATGTAATTAAGCTACAAAATGAATTGGCTAAAATTGTAATTCACCATAAAAGAGTTGGTAATGGAAGAGGAAATTTCATAAATATTATATTCTTACAGCTAAAGGAGCTTTTAAATGTTTACTACAAGCTTGGCTTTGCAAAAACTAATTACTGGACTTATTTACTTGGTAATAAAAATATAAAAGAAAATCTGTTAATTAAAACAAAGGAAAGCTTTAAACCAATAATTATAAAACCAGAAGGACTCAGATCTCTAATTCAAGCAATGAATCCATATATTAATAACAATTCCCTTGATGAAATATTAGAAAAACTCACCAAAAGCAGAGGCTGGTGATAAAAGTGAAACTTGCTTTGGTAAGTACAGAAATGCTTCCTTTACCACCTATTGCTGGAGGTGCTGTTCAGCAATATATTGAGGGTATTTTACCATATCTTGCTAAAATACATGATATTACAGTCTATAGTATCTGTTATCCAGGACTTTCTGATTTTGAATATATAAATGAAGTAAAACATGTAAGACTTCAATGTAAAAACCTCCATGAATATTTAAACCATTTAAAAACTTCAATAGATAAGAATACTGACCTTATTTATATTTTTAACAGAGCAGAATGGGTCCTGGAATTAGGAGAAATATTCCCGAACTCAAAATTTGCATTAAGCATTCACAATGAAATGTTTGATCCTAGAAAACTTCAGAATGAAATTGCTGTTAAATGTATTGAAAGAGTGAAATTCATAAACACAGTTAGCAAGTTTATAGCAAATAGTATAATAGGTCTCTACCCTGAAGGGGAGGAGAAGGTACGGGTAATATATTCTGGAGCAGATCCTGAGAAGTATGCAACTGCATGGTCAAATAATGGGATGCTAAATAGAAATAGGGTTAGAAGAGAACATTATATTGAAAACTATAAGGTTGTACTTTATGTTGGCAGGTTAAATGAAAAAAAAGGTCCTCATATACTAATGAAAGGGCTAGAGCCTCTAATGAATTATAGAAACGATGTTGCTCTTTTTATGGTAGGAAGCAGATGGTATGGTGAAAATGATGCTGATAATTTTACAAAGACCTTGAATTCCATGGCAAGAGGTTTGTCTGGACCTGTAATATTTACTGGATTTTTACCTCCCAAGGAACTCTATACTATTTATAATGTTGCAGATATTTTTGCTTGTCCTTCACAATGGAATGAACCACTGGCAAGGGTTCATTATGAAGCAATGGCATCAGGTCTCCCCATCATTACAACTAACAGGGGTGGTAATGCAGAAGTAGTATCAGGCTTTAGCAATGGAATAGTTATTGATGACTATACTAATCCAGAACAATTTACCTATCATATTAATTATCTTCTTAGCAGCCCACATATTGCATATGAAATGGGGAGGTCAGGGAGGCATCTTGTAGAGGACTATTTCAACTGGAAAAGAGTTTCAGAAGAAATATTATCTGAATTAGATAGGATTTAAAGGGGTATATCTCAAGATTACTTTTTTCTCATAAAATTGTACCTGATAGCTTGCATCATCTTCCTTATAATTTCCAATTTGTCATCCTGAACCTAGTGAAGGATCTTATATGTATACTGGGAAAGATCCTTCACTGGGTTCAGGATGACAACGCCTCTGGCGTTGACTTTCAAATTAATTTCCACACCAGTACAGCCCCACAAAAAATGATGAAACTCCCCCAGCACCGTAGCATCAGCTGCCTACAGCTGACCTGGGATGAGTGCTCAAGCCCGGGTCAGCCCTGGTTGCGGCTGACGCTACAGTGTTATTGCATCCATTCTTTGTTTTCAAAATACCAATCGATTGTTTTCTTTATTCCCTGTTCAAATGAAGTTTCAGGCCGCCAGCCTAGTTCCTCATTGATTTTTGATGCATCGATAGCATATCTTTTGTCATGTCCTTTTCTATCTGATACATATGTTATTAGATTCTCTCCAACAGAGCTATCATAATTGTTTCTAATATATTCTATAATTAGTTTGACTATTTCTATATTTGCCTTTTCATTATTACCACCAATATTATAAACCTCACCATTACTGCCATTGGCAGCAACCATATCAATACCTCTGCAATGGTCCTCAACATATATCCAATCCCTTATATTCATTCCATCTCCATAGATAGGAATAGGTTTGTGAGTTATACAGTTCAGTATTATTAGTGGAATTAACTTTTCTGGGAACTGAAATGGACCATAATTGTTGGAGCATCGTGTAATATTTATAGGCATACCAAAGGTGTCAAAATAGGCTTTTACAAGCATATCAGCACTTGCTTTACTTGCAGAGTAGGGACTGTGGGGATTTAGAGGGGTTGCTTCTGTAAAATACCCTGTTTCACCTAATGAACCATATACCTCATCAGTAGAAATTTGAATATATTTTTTAGAATTTTTAAATCCATTTTTTGTTTCCCAGGAGTTTTTTGCAGCATTTAAAAGATTTACTGAACCAAGTATATTTGTTCTAGCAAATATTTCTGGCTCTAATATGCTTCTGTCCACATGTGATTCTGCTGCAAAGTTAATTATATAATCAACATCATGCTGGTTGAAAATATCTGAAAGTATTTTTTTATCACCTATATCTCCGTGTATGAATTTATAATTAGGGTGATTCTTTACAGACCTCAGGTTTTCTAGATTTCCTGCATAGGTGAGTAAATCCAGATTTATTATTTTTACACTATAATGCTGGTTTAGAATGTATTGAATGAAGTTTGATCCAATAAAGCCAGCTCCGCCAGTTATCAAATAAGTTTTCACACATATCACCACATTTTTGCAAAATTATTTTAAAGAATTTAAACCTAACCATATTTTATCCTTTTCAGATAAAATTATTTCATCAACTCTATCTAATGGCCATTCAATCCCTATATTAGGATCATTCCATATTAAGCCAGATTCCTCTGATGGGGTGTAATAGTTAGTACATTTATATAAAACTTCAGCTATATCGGATAAAACTAAATAACCATGTGCAAAGCCTGGGGGTATAAATAGTTCCTTTCCGCCACTTTCTATTAGAAAAAATCCAACCCATTTTCCAAAGGTTTTTGATTCTACTCTAATGTCTACTGCAACATCATATATTTCTCCATGAATTACTTTTATTAATTTTCCCTGAGGGTTCTTCCTTTGGAAATGAAGCCCTCTGAGCACTCCTTTTTTAGAGATGGAAATATTGTCTTGAACAAAATTTTGCTTAACACCATTGTTTTCAAAATCCATGGTATTATATAATTCCATAAAAAGACCTCTATTATCTGCATATACAATTGGTTCAATAATGTATACCCCATTAATATCAGTTTTTGAAAATTTAAAACCTCCCATAGCTACCTCTCCTTAAAAAGTCTTCCAATGTATCTTCCCAGTGACGCATCCTGTCTTTAATAGTGCATCTGAGCATCATATTATCAAGTGAGGAATATTCTGGCCTTTTTGCCTGTTGATTTAATTCAGTTGATTTTATACTGCTTAAAATACAAGGTATTTTTAAAGTGTTGATAATTTTACTGGCAAACTCCAATCGGCTGCACTCACCATTACCGGAGCAGTGATATATTCCATACTCCCCATCCAATGCAATTTTTAATATATAGTATACTAAATCCTCTAGGTTAGTTGGATTACCTGTTTGATCGCATACAACATTAATTTTACCCCCATCCTTTGCTTGGTTAATTACCCATTTTTAAAATTGGTGTCAGAACCTCCATAAAGCCAGGAGGTTCTGATAATAAAATGCTTATTACTGAACTGTTGGGAATATTTTTCTCCGAGAAGCTTAGTTTTTCCATATACATTTATAGGGGAGGGAAGATCATATTCCCTATAGGGAATTTTTTTCTCGCCGGAAAACACATAATCAGTTGATATGCATACAAGCTTTGCATTTACCTTTGTTGCTACTATGGCAAGATTTTTAGCACCTATTGCGTTTACTAGAAGAGCTCTTTCAGGATTTTTTTCACAACCATCCACATTTGTGTATGCAGCAGCATTAATAATTAAATCAGGTTTTATGGAGCTTATATACTCCAAAACATTACTTTGGTTAGTGATATCCAATTCTGATGATCCTGTTTTTATCAAGTATGCTTCACTAAATAGCCTGTCAATCTTGCCCAGATGGCAGGAACCCATTTCAATAACCCTTGATATTTCATTTCCCAACAGACCATATGCTCCTGTAACTAAAATCCTCATAAATATATCAACCTTCCATAAAATAATAGCTTTATGAATCTTGTAACTGTAGGGGCGAGCAGTGTTCGCCCGTTATTACGCATCATTTACAGAAGCTAATTTATATTGCTGATACATCAAGACGAACACTGTTCGCCCCTACATTGGGGCATATATAAAATATCATCTATATTTAAGCTTCTAGCTAGTATATTGGCACTCAAAAGAGAATCGAAGGTTCCTGCATCAGTCCACCAGCCTTTTAAAGTACTGTATGATAATGAACCATCCCTAATATACCAATTGTTCACATCTGTAATTTCAAGCTCTCCCCTTGCTGAGGGATGTAATTCCTTTATAATGTCAAATACTCTATTGTCATACATATAAATTCCAGTAACACAGTATCTACTCTTGGGGTATTTAGGCTTTTCTTCAATGCCCAGGATTTTATTACCATCTAGTTCTGGAACTCCATATCTTTCAGGGTCGGATACTTCTTTAAGCAGTATCCTTGCTCCCTTTTCCTGTCTATTAAAATCCTCTATAAATGGTTGTATATCATCTTCAAAAATATTGTCACCAAGTATCACAAGGCTTTTATCATTATTAACGAAGCCACAGCATAAGCCTAGTGCTTCAGCAATACCACCAGGTTGATCCTGTATCCTAAATGTAAAATTTACACCATATTCATGACCACTACCTAAGAGATTAACCACTGAACCCATGTGCTCCTTTCCTGTTACAATAATAATATCCTTAATACCAGCCTGCTTTACTTTACATATTATATGATCAATCATAGGATACTTGCCAACGGGAAGGAGATGCTTATTAGTAATTTTTGTTAGAGGATACAGCCGAGAGCCTGTTCCTCCAGCAAGAATAATACCCTTCATAACTATTCCCCCAATAAAATTTTATCAATTTTTAAGACTCCACCTTATATAAGGTGGAGTTCACTTTATTTCACATGTATTCCTCCAGTATTTTAACTCTTCTCTCCATCTGCTTTTCGATGTCATACACTTCATTAATCTTCCTTTGTCCATTACTACTTAGTAGGTACAATTTATCTAGGTTACTCATATAATATATAACTTTATTTGTTATATAGCTAACATCTAAAGGGACTAAACATATATCTTTGTCATCTTCAAATGCAATATTTTGACTTAGGGGATCAGTACATAATATGGCTGTGCCATTTAACCCTGCATCAACACAGCAACCAGTTGGGAATCCATCAAATGATCCGGGAGCAAGAATGAAAGCCCTGTTTGGAGAAATTATTATATCCATGGTTGAATAGAAGCTGGGGAAAAACTCAGTATTTCTCAGTCCATAAAAATGAATTCTATCCTTTATTTCAGATACATTAATGTCATTTTCATTAAAATTTCCAACTACATGAAATTGTATATTGCTATAAATCTTTGAAAGGCTTTTGCAGACCTCAATAAATATATCAAAGCCCTTATCAATTCCCTTCACCATATATTTTGCTGCTACAAAACAAACATCAAATGTATCCTTATCCTGTTTATAAAATTTTTTCTGAGTAGGGTGATTCCTGTAATAATCAGTATCTGTAATTCCTCCATATATGAATTCTATTTTATCTGGAGTTGTAAAACCTTTTCGTATAACATATTCATAGGTTATTTTTTGAGTTACAATCATTTTCTTAAAAAGCCGGGAGTTACACACAGCCATAAGCTTTTGATCTTGAACAGCATTATCAATACAAAAGCCACCACCAGGGTAAAGGGTAAATATAAATGGTTTATCCTTCATTTCAAAAATACGTAAATAGTTAAATGCATTGTTTATAAAAACAGTGTAAAATAAAGAGCAGTGATAGTTTCCATAGTAATTGATATTTAAAGGCTTAACTCTATTTTTAAATATTGGAAAATGCTCTTCATATTCCTTAACATTTCTTAAGAAACCTATATCAGAGGAATATACTTCGCTGTTTTGATATTTCTTTAAGTAATAATTATATTCAGCAACCCTAAAGCCAGTTTTAACATTAGGGAAAAAATCATCCAGTATAACAAGCTTTTTGTTCCCAAAATCATTATTCATATTTATCAACTCCATATATGTCCATAATTAGATTGCTTATTTTATCTATTTTATCACTAGCTTCATACTTGTCTTCGATGAATTTTCTATATTCCAGGGAGTTATACTCATTAGATAAAACCATTTCAACAGCTTCATCAACTGTATTCCAAAGATACTTTCTATCATATACTTCCTTTGCCCCAACAAAGTTGTGAATCACAGGCTTAATACCCTTTGCCATTGCCTGCATTACTCCCATACCTTGTGATTCAAGCAGGCTGGTGCATAATATATATTGCTTATCTTCAAGCCAATTGTTTATATCCCCCTGCCAACCAAGATAGAATACATTTTTATTTAAATTCATTTCATCAATCATCTGTTTAAAATATTGGATATATCTTATATCCTGGAACTCACCTGCAATATATAGCTTATACCTGCTATCTCGATTCACAATTGATTTAATTGTTTGTATTAAAAGCTGTGGACCTTTTTTGTAGTTAATGTATCCTAGGTATGCTATATTAAATCCATTTTTTCTTTCACAATAACTATATTTAGTAATATTAACTCCATTAGGAATAATAATTGTTTTTTTAATATCCATTGAGGTTTCCTTTAGGAGGGTAGTTCTTATATGCTCTGAAACAAATATGGTGCAGTCAACATTTTCCCAGTGTACTTGCATAGGATAGAATGTAAATGCTTCATAGCTGTGAAGTCTGCATATTATTTTTTTAGCACCAGAAATCCTGTGAGCACTACCATAAATAATAAGCTCATCACACCATTCAAACCAGCAAATATCTGCCCATTCCATTCCCACATCAATTTGTTTGTATTCAGTAACAATTATTCTTTTAGTATCAAATTGGTTGGACAAGTCATTGATAATTTCATCTATAAATGTATCAAGACCCTGCTTTACAAAAAATGCAATTCGTATTTTTCGCCGGGTTTTTATTGTGTTCAAGGTGTTTTCCACATATATTTCCCCCTTAAATACTATGCTTTAATAGTTGAATATTCCTTATCAAATTTTTCTCTATAATTTTTTTCGAGAAATAGAATTCTTTCTCTATCCTTTTCCTTTACTTTCCTAATTGGGCTGCCAACATAAACAGAGTAGGGCTCTGTAACACAATTTACAAGGCTATTTGCTCCAATACTAACACCCTCTTCAATTATGCTTCCTGGTAAAACAATTGTATTAGCCCCTATTAGTGCAAATTTTTTCATAATGATGGGTTTGGAGGTTACATTTTTGTATTCATCAGGTACTGTTGGATTGGTAAGGTAGGGACCAGAGAAATCATCTGTGCTAGTTAGTACTTTACAGCCAGTGGATAATCCTGCGAAATCTCCCATAATAAATTCTTCATTGCCAGTAATGCTTACAAAGCTTGCTATATGAACATTGCTACCAATAATAATTTTCTTTTTTGCAATTATTAGAACAAAATCATCAATAATCACATTGTCTCCTATTTCAACATTTTCTGGATAAGCTATTTTTGATGTTTCAAATATCTTTACATTGACTCCTATTTTTTTAAATTCCATAGTAATTCCCCCTATACAATTAAAAACTTTTTTGAAGTACATCAACTATTTTTTCAATCTCATAATTCTCTAATGAATGATAAAGTGGTAAGCAGAGTATCCTTTGTGAAATGCTGTTAGAAACAGGTAAGCTTTGGTTAAATTTGAGATAGGGAAGCCTATCAAGAGATGGATAGAAATATCTTCG
>JARDZI010000485.1 GCA_029240935.1 Clostridiales bacterium | reverse complement strand
GGCATTGATAGATAGAGCGAAGCAAGCCGGAGAGGTAAAATCTGAAATAGAAAGCGAGATCCTGACAGATATAATTTTAGGACATAAAAGCTATATTTGCTTAAAGTGGAGATTGGACGGTTTTAGCTTCTCTCTTAAAGATAGTACAATGCTCACCTTGAAAGTTGTATTAGATGCATTTAAACCATAGCTTTCTATGAAAAGGGGGATAAAATTGAAAAGAGTATTAATTGTTGATGATGCTGCCTTTATGAGAATGGCAATAAGAAAAATGCTGGAAAAGGATAACTTTGACATAGTAGGAGAGGCTGAGAATGGACTTCAAGCTATTATGAAGTATAAAGAGTGTAATCCAGATGTAGTAACTATGGATATCACGATGCCTGAAATGGACGGATTAACTGCGCTTGTGGCTATAATACAGTATGATCCTAACGCGAAGGTTATTATGCTTTCGGCCATGGGCCAGGAGGTTATGGTTAGAGATGCCATAATTAGAGGAGCTAAGACCTTTGTTGTTAAGCCTTTTAAAGAAGATCACATTATAAAGACGATAAACAAAGTTTTAGCATTATAAAAACGGGAGCTGATAATATGTCTGATCAATATACAAATGAACCTATGCTGGACATATACATATTTGAAACCATTCATCTAATCGAGCTGCTGGAGGAAACTGTGCTTAACGGTGAAAAATCTGGAGGCTATAACTCAGAAGCAATTAATGAGATATTCAGGATAATGCATACAATAAAAGGTTCTTCTGCCATGATGCTATTTAGCGAGATATCCAATCTTGCACATGCCATAGAAGACTTGTTTTTTTTCCTTCGTGAAGAAAAACCAACAAATCTTGATTATTCTACATTAACTGATTTGGTTTTTGAAAGTGTCGATTTTATTAAGTTGGAAATAGAAAAGATAAAAAATGGTGATAAAGCTGATGGTGCTGCGGCTTCTATTGTAGAACAGCTAAAGGTTTATATTCATCAACTGAAAAATAACAACACTAATATAAATGAAGATAAACCTACAGAGCAAGAGACAACAAAAACTCAATATTATATAAGCCAGTCTTCTTCAGATAAACTGAACTATAAGCATTATTATAAAGCTGAGATATTTTTTGAAGATGGTTGTGAAATGGAAAATATCAGGGCTTATACCATAATACATAGCTTGAAAAATATTACAAGTAAAATAAAACATATTCCGACGGACATCATAGAAAATGATGGAACAATACAGCAAATCAGAGAACAGGGCTTTGTAATTTATTTTAAAGCGAATCAAACTTTCAATGAAATGCATGAGTTCTTTATGAAAAGTTTATTTCTAAAGGACTTGGAACTTACAGAGCTACAAGATGATGAGTCTTGGCCTGCAGATAATGCTGTGCAGGTAGAGATCAGCAGCAATATTATAAAGGGAATTATCCCATTAAATCAAAAGATAAAAAGTGAAAGTAATAATGAAAACCAAGGACCTACAACACAGGGATTTATAAGTGTACCTGTGGGAAGAATGGACAAGTTAATGGATTTGGTTGGCGAAATGGTTATTGCTGAACGAGGTTCAAGATATGGTGATGTCTATACGGATGGTTCCTTTATCAAGTACATTTCATAAAATGCACCGTATAGTAAGAGATATGAACAAGAAACTAAATAAGGAAGTGCAGCTGGAAATCATCGGTGAAGAAACTGAAGTAGATAAAAGTATAATTGAACACATTTCTGACCCGTTAATGCACTTAGTTAGAAATTCCATTGATCACGGAATAGAATCCGTGGAAGACCGCAGATCAAATGGCAAGAACGAGCTTGGAAGAGTGACGCTAGAAGCTAAAAATGCGGGCAATGATGTTGTTATATTAATAAAAGATGATGGCAAAGGTTTAAGTAAGGATAAGATACTTGAAAAGGCAAAACAAAATGGGTTATTACATAAATCTGAAAATGACATGAGTGATAAAGAGATATTTAATCTTATTTTTATTCCAGGCTTCTCTACCAATGATGCAGTCACCGAGTTTTCTGGTAGGGGAGTGGGAATGGATGTTGTAGTAAAAAATATAGAAAAAGTTGGAGGTTCTGTATCTGTCGATAGTGTAATGGGATTTGGTACAACAATAACCATGAAAATACCTTTGACCTTGGCAATAGTTGACGGTATGAATATCAGTGTTGGAAGGTCTTGTTACACAATACCTACAATAGCTATAAAACAATCCTTTAGACCAAAAGAAACAGACATAATCAGGGATCCGCATGGTAATGAAATGATTATGGTAAGAGGTGTGTGTTATCCAATACTGCGATTGCATAAGCTTTACAAAGTAAAAGATGCCCAGGTACATTTTCATAAAGGAATATTAGTTATGGTGGAAAATGAAGGCAAGACTGTATGTATATTTGCAGATGAACTGCTTGGGGAACAGCAGGTAGTTGTAAAGACCTTACCAACATATATAAAGAGAATTAAAAAAATAGAGGGTTTATCTGGCTGCACATTACTTGGAGACGGAAGCATTAGCCTTATACTTGATGCAGCAGGCTTGACAAATATTAATAAGCAGTAGTTGATCCACCATAATGCTTATGATGGATCAACTTAAAATATCATAATAAAAAAGAAAGGAGCTGTAACCATGGCTGATATATTAATGCAGGATGAGTTGTTTGAGGAAGAGGATACACAGAAGGGAAAATACCTTACATTTAACATTGGTACTGAATTCTATGGCATTGAAATAAGATATGTAACTGAAATTATAGGTATACAAGTAATTACTGAAGTGCCTGAGCTTCCTGAGTATATAAGGGGAATAATCAATCTTAGGGGTAAGATAATACCTGTTATGGATGTTAGACTAAGATTTAAAAAAATATTTAGGGAGTACAACGATAGGACCTGTATCATAGTTGTTGACATTAAGGATATATCTGTGGGACTTATAGTAGATAGTGTATCAGAGGTACTTAACATACCAGAACGGGATATTGTAGAACCTCCACAAATGAATAGGGGATTTAACAACAGATATATAAAGAAGATTGGGAAGGTTGGCAATGATGTAAAGCTGTTGCTAAACTGTGAAAAGCTGTTGACAGAAGATGAGATAGTGGATATTAACGAGGCATTATAATAATCAAGGTTGTTAATAATGATAAAGGGGAGATAAGTAATGAAATGGTTTTATAATATGAAAATTGCTGCCAAACTATTAACTGGTTTTATTATTGTTGCACTTATAGCAGGTGTGGTAGGGGCAGTAGGGGTTGTGAATATTTCAAAAATGGATGCTTTAGATACAGAAATGTATGTGCGTCACACTGCAACAATGCCTGATTTGGCAAATATAGCTAGAACTTATCAGAGAGCTAGGGTTGGATTAAGAGATGTATATATACAAAACGATATAGCAAAGAGACAAGATATAATAAACCAGTTCCAAGAATTTGACAAATCCATAGCTGATAGCCTGATGAATTTTGAAGCTGGTATAAAGGATGCTAAAGTGCAGGCAAATTTCGATGCATTATCCAAAGCGATAAGCGATTTTAACCAATTCCGTGACGAATTTGTAAATCTTATTCAATCAAATCAAAAGGATGAGGCATATAATCTTTTGAATAGCAGTCGTGCTAAAAATATAGCAGATGCAGTTCAAAATACGACAGATGAGCTGATGAGATTAAAAACGGAGCTGGCAAAACAAAGCTCTGAGGCTAACACAAAGGCCGCAAAAACAGCAACAGTAACAATGATTTCAGTAATAGTGGGCGGCATAGCAATTGCTATTGCACTTGGACTATTTATATCTCGTATCATTAGCAAGCCTGTAAATAAAATGGTTGAGGCTGCAAATATGCTCGCAATTGGAGAT
>JARDZI010000113.1 GCA_029240935.1 Clostridiales bacterium | reverse complement strand
CAGAACAAATCTATATATAGATAGTGGAGTAGGTACTACAGCCATGCCTATTAGATTTTGCGACAGAAGCCAGATTAGCTTAATAACAATTAAAAGATAAATTCACATGTTTATTAATAGATCAAACAGCTAGGAGGTGAAGGAATTGGATTTAAAGGAAAAATTGAAATTGATTCCAGAACTTCCTGGGGTATACCTAATGAAGGATTCTGGAGGCAATATTATATATGTTGGAAAGTCTAAGAATTTAAAAAGCAGAGTAGGACAGTATTTCAGAAGTTCAAAAGAACATGCACCAAAGATAGTAAAAATGGTACAGAGAATTAGAGATTTTGGGTATGTTGTGACAGATACAGAGTTTGAAGCACTTCTATTAGAGTGTAGGCTTATTAAGGAGATAAGACCTATGTATAATAGTCAGATGAAGAAAGATAGGGGCTATATTTATATTAGGATTACAACTGAAGAGGAATTTCCAAGGGCGCTAGTAGCAGAGGAGAAAAGGGAAGATGGCTCCCTATACTTTGGTCCATATACAAGCCTTAGTAGCACAGAAAGGGCAGTGGATGTAATAAGAGAGATCTACCAAATGAGAAGCTGTAGTGGTGGAAATGTTCCTATCAATATCTCAGGATGCTTAAGCTATCAATTAGGCTTTTGCACTGCACCCTGTGCTAATATTACAGCTAAAAACACATACATTAATCAAGTAAATGCAGCAATTTCTTTTCTCCAGGGACAAAATAAAAGCCTAATGGAAAAGCTAAAGGGTAAGATGGAAGAAGCCTCACAAGAGCTTGATTTCGATAAAGCAGTAAAGTTAAGAGATGATATGTATGCATTAAATCATATCCTTAATAAGCAAAAGGCAATAAGCTTTACAAAAAGAGTCAGGAGTATTGCTGCATTGGAATCTGTAGGGAATTCTCAAATCAAATTGTTTTTAATTAGAGATAACAACCTGCTATCTTCAGAAAGAATGCATTATAACTCTATGAATAAGGAAAGTATTAAGGAAAATATAAAGGGCTCAATACTGGAACATTTAAGGGTAAATGAAAACTTAGAGAAAAAGAAAATAGATAAGCAGGATATTGATCAGGCACAAATTATTTTTTCCTATTTAAAAAATAGAAAAAATAATTGTTCATATATACTTATACCAAATAGTTGGCTTAAGGACAGGGAAGGGAGTAAGCTGGATAACGGAATAGACAAGCTATTATCTTACCAAGTAGTATAATAGTGGAATCTCATAATCTCATGTGGCTGGCACCAATGGGCACAATTGAAAAAGTCCCAAGTATTTGATATTATTAGTATTATTAAAGGAGTGATAAGATGAAATGGCTTGATAAGCTTGAGAGAAAATTTGGACGTTTTGCCATAAAAGGATTGATAACATATATTGTTGGAGGCTCCGGACTGGTATTCCTGCTTGCAATGATAAAAAGTTCATATTTGAGCTATCTAACTCTTAACCTCCCAGCTGTGCTTAGGGGGGAAGTTTGGAGGTTGGTTACTTATATATTTATTCCAGATAGTACAAGTCCAATCTGGATTGTTTTTACTCTGTATTTAGCCTATATGATTGGAAACCAGCTGGAACATGAATGGGGAAGCTTCAAATTTAATGTGTACTACCTAATTGGAATGCTGGGAACCACAATTGCAACATTATTAACTGGAGGCGATGGAACAGCCACCTACTTAAATCTATCCTTATTTTTAGCATTTGCATATTTTTATCCTAACTATGAATTTATGATATTCTTTGTACTCCCTGTAAAAGTAAAATATCTTGCATGGATTGACTTTGGATATATTGCTATTACAGTTCTTTTACCCGGGGTAGCGCTTTTTGTTAAAGCAGCTGCATTAGTATCAATCATAAATTACTTTATCTTCTTTGGGAAAGACATATTTACAAATTCTAAAAATAGAAGCTACGCCTATAAAAATAAAAAAAGATACCAAAAGCAGATTCCTAAAAGTATTAATTTAGGATATACTCACAAATGCTCAACCTGTGGCTTAACTGACAAGGATGACCCTAATATGGATTTTAGGTATTGTCCAGAATGCGATGGACGTCATGCATATTGCAGGGACCACATATTTAATCATGAGCATGTTAAGGTTGAAAAGGTAATTCAATTTCCAAATAATAAAGAATAGAACAAAGGCCTAACACTTAAAGACCAGGAGCTTCCAAAGCTCTTGGTCTTTATTTATGTATAAATACTGTTTTTCAACAGAAAATAAGTGTAGAAGGAGTGATAAAATGGGAAAGAAGGATGTAAATTATATCACGATAAAAAAGGAGAATAATGTTTTGGAACAAGTCCTGAATAAATATAATCCAATACTAAGTGCAAGGGATATTCAAATTGTAAATTTAAATGAAAATGAAGAAAGTAAAGGGTTTGTTTATACGGAGGAAGATCATTCCTATGATGAAACTGGACTTTAGAGCAAAAGGTGTCAAATACATGGAATCTCATAATCTCATGTGGCTGGCACCTTCCTCTTTCATATAACATATAATGAATATGCGAGATAATTTATTTGGAGGTTTGAGATGGGATCATCCATATTGAATAATAATGGGTCCCTGCTTGCCTATAATCCTGTTACCACAAATAGACAATACTTGAACTCTTCTAAGGTTTCAAGGGATGTATATATTGGGTCTAGCAGTCTAGTTATAGGAGATGTAATTATAAAAAGTCCTGTGTATATTGGCTTTAACAGTGTAATAGGAGCTGACATGGGAAGTTCTTTTTTTATCGGAGCACATACTAACATACATGATAACTGCCAAATTCATGGGCTGAGCAGTCGATATATAAGAATTGGAAACACCAGTTGGGGGGTTTTTATTGACGGGGAAGTAAGTGTTTTGCGTGGATGTATAATTAATGGGTATTGCAGAATTGGAAAAAATACATTTGTAGGGCAGATGGTAACAATATCAAATGCTCAAATTAAGCCGAATTGTGTTATAATGCATGGAGCTAATATAACAGGTGGTATTGTAATACCTGAAGGAAGGTTTGTAAAATCAGGTATGAACTTATTTAAACAAAGGGATGCAGATAATCTTCCAATTGTTCCAAGTGAGTATAGGTTACTCAATCCTGATACCATAAGGGGTTATATGGAGTTGATGGAAGAATATCTAACATCGGATAGCAATATTAGAATTAAGTGAACTTGAAAATGGAACTCCCACTTTTAGAAGTGGGAGCTTTGAAACTAGATAAATTATATATAAAAACCGCTGTTACTCAGCGGTTTTTTGTGGCATTTGAATGTCTTCTAAAATGTATATCCCCACGTTTCATATAGTTCTGGTCTTAGCAATTTAACATGATTTAAGAAATCTTCACGGTAGCCTAAATTCTTCAATCCCTTTAGAAGCAATTTTGGACAGGAATATGCTTCCTTCATAACTCTGGCAGTATCAATCATTCTAAGGGTACTATCCTGTGTTATGAATATATGAAACAGCATGGTATCATGACGGCTAAACTCGGCCTTAACTATTCCATCATATAAATCAATTATTTTTAAAGAAATATTTGTTGTAAGAGGGTTCTTTCTAAGATATTTGTCAAGCTCAATTCCATCTATATACTCTCTAACTATAAATTTATCTCCCCAGTCAAATAGCTTAGGGAAATGTGCATCCCTTTGAACCATCTTTAAAGTTTCAAGTTCCTTCTCGTAGAATTCCATTTTTTTAAATATTTTTATACAACGCTTTGAATCAAGTATATATACACTTCCATGAATACCCTTTCCAATACATTTAAGCTTATCAATATCATATCCACCATAAAGCTTGATTATAACCACCTACCTTCATATACACCTACTTAATACTAATATATGAGAGAGTATATATAATGCACCTAAATTTTTCCTGGTAGTGGCAGGTTTCTACTCCTGCTCTGTGGTTCAGCAACGGGCAGGCACGGAAACCTGCCACTACATTATAAAATATATTATACAAGATAATAAAAAACAAAAAAAATTTCAGGAGAGGGTTGGGGACCCTCTCCTGAAGGGAGAATTAAGGAATTAGGGTAAAAAAGTTTTTTAAGGTGTTTATGAAAAGATATAGGGTTTTTATATAATTAATATTAACATATTAAATATCTATAAAAAAGAGATTTTTTATTAAAAAGTACTGTTTTCATAAATATTTTGCTATCCTTCACAAAAAGGGATACAAGCTCGACAAATTACGACATAGGATTAAGTATATTTGGGAAAAATACAAATTAAAGCCTAATTTAATTTTTAATTAATATCTAATTTTTACTAATACTAATACTATATTTGTTTAGAAGAGGGATAAGATGAAATTAAAAGGAAAAATGAAAAGATTGTTATCAGCTGTTAACAATAATAATACCAATAAAAGTATAACTGATTTACCCTCAAAGATTCATGTATTTGACAATACTATAGATAATATATATTATCTTCAAGGTGCTCTAAAAAATAGTCAAGACATGGTATATAGGCATTTTTGTATTGGAAATACAGATAGACGTATTTCTTTAGCTTATTTGGATGGAATGGTTGAAAAGAATCTTGTAGAGGATCAGATAATTAAGCCCATAATGAATGGGACAAGTGGAATTAATGATGTTGATGAGATTAATACTAATATGATTCTAAACAATATGATATCAGCCTCGCAAGTTACTGAAATGAAATATATTGAAGATTTAATACTAGCTTTACTATCTGGTAATACACTATTATTCATTGATGGGTTTAGCAGTGGAATATCAATAGGAAGCAAAGGGGCCAACAAGCGAAATGTAGGAGTTACCACAACAGAGCAGACATTAAGAGGTCCCCAGGAGGGCTTTATTGAGGATATGGGAATCAATATTACTCAAATAAGAAGAAGGGTTAAAGACCCTAATCTCTCTGTAGAAATCCTAAAGGTTGGTGAGAGAACACATACTGATATTGGGATTGTTTATATTAGTGGGATAGCAAATCAGGACATAGTAGTAGAAATAAAAAGTAGGATTAACAAAATTAAAATTGATGGTATTATTGGAAGTGCTCAACTTGAGCAATTAATTGAAGAAAATAAATGGACTGTAATGCCACAAATGATGGCTACAGAAAGACCGGATAAAGCAGTAGGAAATTTACTAGAGGGCAGAGCTGTAATTATAGTAGACGGTACACCATTTGTGCTGGTAGTGCCTACTACCTTAGCAATGTTAATAAACAGTCCCGATGATTATTATGAAAGATCTATAATAACTTCAATAATAAGGGGTCTAAGATATTTATGCTTTTTTTTAGCAACAACTTTACCTGGTGCATATCTGGCACTTATTGCATATCATCAGGGTCTGATTCCAACTAAGCTTGCCCTTACAATAACAGGAGCTAGGATAGGATTGCCCTTTCCTGTATATTTTGAAGTATTGTTGATGGAGTTAACTATTGATATACTTCAGGAAGCTGCAATAAGGCTCCCAAAAACAATAGGACCAACTATAAGTATTATTGGTGGTATTATATTAGGTCAGGCAGTAATTCAAGCTGGCATTTTAAGCCCAATTATAGTAATAATAATTTCGGTGACTGCAGTTGCATCATTTACAATACCAGCCTATTCCCTTACTCAAGGTACAAGGGTAATAAGGTTTTTGATGATACTTGCAGCATCAGTTCTAGGATTGTATGGGGTAGTAATTGCCTGGATTAACCTAATTATACATTTCTCATCCCTTGAGAGCTTTGGAGTTAGATATTTAGGAGACTTTTCTTCCTTTAACCTTCAAAATATTAAGGATACCATAATAAAGGCACCTCAAAGCTTAATGAAAAACAGACCCAGTGCTTTGCAAAATATTGATGCTAAAAGGCAAAATTTAAAGGAAATTAAGAGGGATAAAAAATGAAGGGAAAATTGAAAAGTATAAATATGTTCTCAATACTGGTTCAGGGGTTAATTGGAATAAGAATTCTGACTCTTCCAAGAGATGTTATAAAGTATGCAAAAAGTGATTCCTGGATATCAATGATTATAATGTATGGAATAACTCTATTGACCGCCTATACCTTCTATTGGATATCAATGCAATATAAGGGCTTAGATTTTTCACAAATAAATGTTGCAGTATTAGGTAAGTTTTTTGGAAGGCTCACCCTAATTCCTTTTATTCTTTATGGTACCTTAACAATTGGATTATCCTTAAGATTGTTTGCCTATAGCATCCGAATATTCCTTCTAGATAAAACACCAATTATAGTAGTAATGTCATTGGCGTTGATTTCATGTGTATATTGTTTGAAAAAAGATATAAAAACCATAAGCATCCTAATGGATATTTTTCTTCCCGTAGTATTAATATCCTGTTTACTTTTAGTGATACTGCCTATAGCATCAGTGGATCCTGGAAATCTTCTACCTGTACTACATAGGGGAATAAAACCAGTTTTAATGGGTACTCTGCAGATTATTGATCCAATATTGCCAAGTGGCATAATTGCATTTATAATGCCATATTTTGAGGAGACAAAATCCATTAAAAAACATATATTTTGGGCTATAACAGTTAGTTCCCTTATTTATCTATCAATAATAACAATATCTTTAATGATATTTGGCAGTAATGAAATCAATTATATTTTATACCCAACCCTTACCCTAACCAAATCCATACAGTCTAAATCCATAATTCTTGAAAGAGCAGAAAGCTTCTTTATGGTTTCATGGATACCAATTACGGTTACAACCTTAGTAATAAATTATTTTGCATGTACACTTTCTATAAAAACATTCTTTAATACTAAGAAGGATAATCTTATAATATTTGCTCAATTGCCAGTATTTTTAATAATTGCTCTCATTCCTCAAAACATAGTTGAACTACTTAAATACCTTGATTATAATGCAATTTTAGCTTTATCAATAAATTTTCTATACCTTCCTTTTTTTACTTCTATGGTATATTTCATGGTAAGGAGGAAAAGAAGCAAATGAAATGTAAAGTAAAAAAGTTATACATATTATTATTATTAATACTTACTACTTCTATTATGTCAGGATGCTGGGATTACTTCGAGGTAGAGCAAAGAGGTTATGTTTTAGGAGTTGCTATAGATAGGTCATCTATTATTGATAAGGGTAAGGAGAATGAAATAGCTTACAATAGAGAGCTTGAGGAAATGGAAGTAGAGGAGGGCAATACTAAATATGCATATACAATACAAGTACCAATAACAGCTAGAGCTCAGATCCAGCCATCCGGACAAGGAGGAAGTGATGGTGGTGGCAAGAAAAAGGTTTGGAACCTTACAGTTGCAGGTAACTCCTTTTTTGAAGCCCAGAGGGAGTATTCAACAAGAATAGATTATCCCCCATTTTTTGAACATATTCAAGCCATAGTAATCAGTGAAGATGTGGCAAGAAGGGGAATTATAGAGCCACTGGATATGTTAGCAAGGGATTCTGAAATGAGAAGAAGGGTGAAGGTATTTGTTACTTCTGGAGAAGCACGTAAGCTACTAGATATAGAACCCAAGATAGACGACTATTCCTCTGTGTATTTGGCAAATCTTACTGACAATATTAGCAAAACCTCCAGAATGGCCCAAAGAACAGATCTGGGTGGAATGGCAAAAAGCCTCCACTCCAATAGATCATTTATTCTTCCAAGAGTGACTACCAATGGAGAAGAGGTGAAATGTGCAGGAGGAGCTGTATTTAAAAAAGGAAAAATGGTGGGCTGGATAGGAGGGCTTGATGTAAACTATGTAAACTGGGCTGCTGATTCGGTCAAGGGAGGTACGATTGTGGTCCCAATGCCGGATCACCCTGGTGATTTATTGACTTTTGAGATATCTAAGGCAGATACTAAAGTAAGGCCAGAGGTTTCTGATGGTAATATTACATTGCACATAAAATCAAATGTAAAAGTAAATATTGCTGAGCAATTAAGAGATGACTTTTACAATACCTTTTATGAAGAGTTTGTTAATAAATCTCAAAAAGCTGCTGAGGAGAAAGTAGCAAAGGGAATGAAGGATACTATTGAGTATGTGCAAAGAGAATATGGAGCAGATGTGTTTTTTTTCTACAATGCAATGGAAAGGTATGCACCAGATACCTGGGATAGCGTAAAGGACAATTGGGATGAGGTTTTCAAAGAAGTTAAACTTAATATTGATGTTGATGTGAAAATTACACAGCGGGGTTTAATAAAGTAGAGCAGCATAAGTGAGGTTCCCCTATTTAAGGATGAGGAGGATTTAGTTGGAATAGTTGATAGAGAAAAAACCCCTCTAATAATTTGCTTATAACCAAAATTATTAGAGGGGTTTTCTTGTAAAAAAGATCAAAAATATGATTTCTCTTAAATAAAATAATTGTGAACTGGCTCCATTTTTTGGTTCCTTTTCATGGTGGAGACAATGAGACTCGAACTCACGGCCTCTTGAATGCCATTCAAGCGCTCTCCCAACTGAGCTATGCCCCCATGATATTTATTGTACAACTTATATCCTAATTGCTCAGAATATAAGCTGTACACAAATATTTATATATTGTATTAAATTCGATTAAAAAGTACTACTCATTTATTAACTGTTCAAACTGATTCAATACCTCTTCAAATCTCTTTAGGGCATCCTTAACTGGCTCTGGAGAAGTCATGTCAACCCCTGCCATTTTCAACAACTCCAATGGATAGTCAGAACCACCGCTCTTTAAGAATTCCAGATACTTTTCAAGTGCAGGTTCTCCCTCATTAATTATCTGCTGTGAAAGTGAAGTTGCTGCTGAGAAGCCAGTAGCATACTTATAAACATAGAAACTTGAGTAGAAGTGGGGAATTCTTGCCCATTCATAGTCTATGTAGTCATCAACAATCATATCTGGTCCATAGTATTTTACATTTAATTCATGATATATGGATGATAGCAATTCAGCAGTAAGTGATTCACCAGCTTCAGCTCTTTCATGAATTATCTTTTCAAACTCTGCAAACATGGTTTGTCTAAATACGGTACCTCTAAAGCTTTCCATATAGTGGTTAAGCAAATACATCTTTTCTTTTTTATCAGTAGTCTTTTTCAAAAGATAATCCATAAGCATTGCTTCATTAAGAGTTGAAGCCACCTCAGCCACGAATATTTTATAGCCTGAATATATGTATTCCTGATTGCTGTTTGAATAAAAGCTGTGCATTGCATGACCCATTTCATGTGCAAGTGTAAACATATTGTCAACAGTAGGCGTATAGTTTAATAGAACATATGGGTGGGAATCATAGCAGCCCCATGAATAGGCACCACTTCTTTTACCCTCATTTTCATACACATCTATCCAACCTGAGGAAAGGCCACATTTAAGATCAGACATATACTGGCTGCCTAAAACTTCAAGCCCTTTTTTGACTGTTTCAACTCCCTGCTCAAATGGAATCTCCATTTTAACTTCCCCTACAATAGGAGTATATAAGTCATACATGTGAAGCTCATCATATTTAAGTAATTTCTTTCTAAGAGAAACATATCTGTGCATTAAATGAATGTTTTCATCAACAGCTTCTATTAGATTATCATAAACACTTACAGGTACATTGTCAGGAAATAACGAAGCTTCTCTTGCTGAGTTATATTTCCTTGCATTTGCATTAAATATATTAGCCTTAACGTTTGCACTTAGGGTTGAAGCTAGAGTATTAATTTGCTTCTTATAGGTTGAGTAGAGGGCATCAAATGCATCCTTCCTGACCCTTCTATCTGAGCTCTCCATAAAAGGAATATATCTTCCCTTTGTAACTTCTATCTCCTGTCCCTTTTCATCTATTATAGTAGGAAATTTGATATCAGCATTGTTTATCATATTGTATATACTAGCTGGGGAATTTGCCATCTCTCCAGTCATTGCAAGTAACTGTTCCTCATTTGCTGAGAGAACATGAGGTTTGCTTCTTCTTATATCCTCAATGTATGTAGAATAAAATCCTAAATCCTCATTTTCCTCTATAAAATTATTTAAAGTCTCATCTGGTAACTCAAGAATTCCAGGCACTATAAATGAATTTGCACTGGAAACAAAGGTGCCTAAGGAATCAGCCCTATCAGCTATTCCTTGATAAAAGCCATCTGTTGTGTCCTCATGGCTTTTCATTTGGGCATACACATAAACCTTATCAAACAGTCTGTTCATTTCAGCATCAGCATTTAAGCATTCTACTAGCTTTGTAGAGGATTGGTTTAGTAAAGTCTTATACTCTGAGAGCTTTAATGCAAGTGCCTTTACTTCTTTATAATCCTCTTCCCACAAATTCATCGATGGGTATATGTCCTCAAGTCTCCATTTGTTATCACATGAAACCTCTGAACGTTTTGGTATTCTTGA